>VFGE01000015.1 GCA_009392515.1 SAR202 cluster bacterium
TGCATTTTTCTATATTTAGTTCTCCGTGGTTGTAACATTACCTTCCTCCAAAGAAGCTTCAGCCTGCTGTTCTTCATTTTCCTCAGATGGAACATTAGATTGAAGAGTAAAACCAATTGGTCCTAAATCTGAGTCATTATTTTCAGTGTCAGTTATTTCGCCTTTAAAAATCCATACCTTAATACCAATTTTCCCAAATGTCGTATTTGCTTCAGCCACACCATAATCAATCTCAGCTCTTAGTGTATGTAATGGCACCCGTCCGACCATCACTTTTTCTTTCCTAGCTATTTCTGCCCCGCCCAGTCTTCCGGAACATAGAATTTTTATCCCTTCAGCACCGGACTGCATAGCTCTGGTAGAAGCCTGTCTCATTGCCCTTCTAAACATAACCCTATGCTCTAGTTGGTCAGCAACATTTCTTGCTAATAATGATGCGTCTAATTCTGGCTGTTTAACCTCATAAACATTAACTTTAGAAATTTTCCCTGTCATTTTTTCTATTTCTTCTCGCAACTGATCAATTCTTGTTCCGCCGCGACCAATAACTATTCCAGGTCTTGCAGTATGAAGAGTAACAACAAGCTCTGCCCCTCTCTCTATACTAATTTTAGCAATTCCTGCATCTTGATAATTTTCACGCAATAAAGATCTAATTTTTATGTCTTCTTCTACATACTGTTTGTAATTTTCAGACTTAGAAGCAAACCATGAAGAATCCCAGGATCTTCCACCTTTTATTATTCCTAATCTAAATCCTATTGGATGTGTTTTTTGACCCAATCTAGGCCTCCTCGTCTACAATTACTGTTAGATGACTAGAAAATTTACTAACACGACCTGCACGGCCTCTAGCCATAGGTTTAAATCTTTTTATAGTAAGTCCCTTGTTAGCAAAAATCGTAGATATAACTAACCTATTAGGATTTAACATATCGTTATTTTCTGCATTTGAAGCAGCTGATTTTACGGCCTTATACACATGTTGTGCAGAAGGGCTTGGGTAATATTTAAGAATGTCTAACGCATCGTTGACATTCTTTCCTTTTACCATATTCGCTAATAATTGTATTCGCTTATGGGACACTCTAATATTTTTAAAAATAGCTTTTGTTGGCATATTACCTCACTCTTGAAGACTGTTCAGATTTAGTAACATGGCCTCTATAAGTTCTAGTAGGAGCAAATTCCCCTAGCTTATGTCCAACCATATTTTCTGTGATAAATATTGGAATATGTCTTCTTCCATTATGCACAGCAATAGTAGCACCTAGCATATCAGGAATAATCATAGAAGAACGTGACCATGTGCGTATAACAGTTCTATTATCATTTTGCATAACAGACAAAATTTTCTTTAATAATTTTGGGTCAACATAAGGGCCCTTTTTTATCGATCTTGACATTTATTATCACCTATTTTTGATATCTTCTTCTTACAATAAATACATCGGTTCTTTTATTTTTTCTAGTTCTGTGACCAAGGGCTACTTTTCCCCAAGGTGTTTTAGGGTTCTTTAACCCTACTGGAGATCTACCCTCACCACCTCCGTGGGGGTGGTCTCTTGGCGTCATTGCGGAACCCCTCACACTGGGCCTTCTACCAAGATGTCTGTTTCTTCCAGCTTTTCCTGATTTAATATTCTTATGCTCCAAATTTCCTAATTGCCCTACAGTTGCCATACATGTGCTAAGGAATTTTCTAACCTCTCCAGATGGCAACCTAACTAGTGTGTATTTTTCCTCTTTAGCCAAAACTTGCGCTGAACCACCAGCGCTTCTTACTATTTGTCCGCCTTGGCCTGGGGTCATTTCTATATTATGTATTATTGTTCCATTAGAAACAGAAGAAAGAGGCTTTGCATTTCCTATTTTATCTTCAGCTTCTGCGCCACTCATAACAACATCTCCCACATTTAGCCCGTTAGGGAGAAGAATGTATCGTTTATCCCCATCAACAAAATTTACTAGAGCTATTCTTACTGAACGATTAGGGTCATATTCAACAGTAACGATTTTGCCTGGAACCCCATAATTATCCCGTTTAAAATCAATTAAACGATATGTTCGTTTAGAACCTCCACCCCTATGTCTAGTAGTGATTTTACCTCTATTATTTCTCCCTGCTCTTTTCTTTAAACCTTTTGTTAATGATTTATGTGGGGTTTTGGACGTAAGGGTACTAAAATCCGGTAAAACGGAACCTCTTCTAGATGGTGTTGTGGGTTTAAAAGTTTTTAACGGCATTACTTATGCTCCCTCAAAGATTTCAATTCTGTCACCCGGCTTGAGGGTAACAATTGCTTTTTTCTTATCTTTTGATCGACTGTAATTTTGACCAACTCGCTTAACTTTTCCTCTATTCATAGTAATGTTTACAGACAAAACATTAACATCAAAGGCTTTTTCAATTGCTTCTTTGACAATAATTTTATTAGCTGTGGGTATGACTTCAAAAACATATTTACCTTGTTCTTGTAGCATTGTGCTTTTTTCCGTAACAACAGGCTTTAATAAAACATCATAAACACTACTCATTTGGTGCCTCCTTAGAATTAGATGTTTTTACCCATATTCTTTCTGCTTCTTTAATTCCGTCTAATGAAATTAGGATATTATTTGAGGACATAATATCGAGAACATTTAATTTATTAGCCTCAATTAATTTTATACTCTTAATGTTACTAGTAGCTTTCAACATGTTTTCATTTTTGCCTTCAGTGACAATCAATGTTTTATCAGATATACCAAGTGTGGCTAATAAAGTTATAGTATCTTTAGTTTTTGGAGTTAGTTCATCCAAAGAATCAATTATCATAAGCTTTTCATCACGAACTTTGTCAGATATAGAACTTCTAATAGCTAATTGTTTCATTTTTTTGGTTATTTTTTTATTATAACTTCTGGGTTTTGGTCCAAATACAACACCTCCGCCTTTCCATTGCGGGGCTCTTATTGATCCTTGTCTTGCACGTCCTGAATGTTTCTGAATACGCGGCTTAATTCCTCCGCCGGATACTTCTGAACGTGTTTTTGTACTACTGGTACCTTGTCGCGCATTGGCAAGTTGTCTTACTACTGCTTGATGAACCACAGCATCATTAAAATCAACAGCTACTAATTCATTGCTGATTTCAACTTTACTAACTTCTTCACCTTTATTATTTATGACAGTTAATTCCACAATTTACCTTTCTTCTGCTTCATTTGTTGGTTCGGCTTCTTCGGTTGCCTCTTCAACTACTTCTTCAACTGCTTCATTTGTTGGTTCGGCTTCTTCGGTTGCCTCTTCAACTACTTCTTCAACTGTTTCATTTGTTGGTTCGGCTTCTTCGGCTGCCTCTTCAACTACTTCTTCAACCACCTCTTCAACCACTTCATTTATTGGTTCAGGTTCTTCAATATATATAGGAATATTTCCATCTCCAGCAACCATTACTAACGTGTCTCGTGCTCCAGGAACTGCTCCTTTTATTGAAAGTATATTATTCTCCGTATCAACAGATACAACTTCTAAACCTTTTGTGGTAATGGTTTCATTTCCATAGTGTCCTGCCATTCGTTTCCCTTTAAATACCCTACCTGGAGTTGATCCCGCACCAACTGAACCAGGTGCTCTCCATCTATCTGACTGACCATGGGTTTTAGGCCCACCATGAAACCCATGCCGTTTCATTCCCCCTGCGAACCCTCTTCCTTTAGAATTTGCAGTAACTCGTATAATTTCACCTACAGAAAACATTTGGACATTTAACAATTGGCCTACTTGTAATTCGTCAAGCTCTTCGACCCTTATTTCCCTTAGGTATTTAAAATTACCTGTTCTTTGTAAATGGCCCGAAGTTGGTTTATTTGCCTTTTTTAAAGTTTCGTATCCGATTTGAATAGCATTGTATCCATCATTGCTTTGAGTTTTTATTTGAGTTATAACACATGGGCCTGCTTGAACCAAAGTCACAGGCTGAACTTCCCCCTTTTCAGAAAAAGTTTGTGTCATACCTATTTTTTTTCCTATAATACCCTTCATTGTTATACCTTTATTGATATATCTACACCAGCTGGCATATTTAGTCTTGTTAAAGCGTCTATTGTTTTAGAAGACGGATTTAATATATCGATTAATCTTTTATGTGTTCTCATTTCAAAATGTTCACGAGATTTTTTATCCACCATAGGGGATCTAATAACACAAAATCTTTTAATAGTTGTAGGTAATGGTATAGGCCCTGCAACTGAAGCGCCCACTCTTTCAGCGCTTTCAACTATATGTTCTGCAGATTGATCCAAAATTCTATGGTCAAACCCTTTGAGTATAATTCTCATTCTTTGTCTATTTGTTTGTTGTTGTGTTGTTACCATGATTAGCCCTTTTTAATTAACCTTGTGCGAGTAATTCTTCTCTTATGTTTTCTGGAACTTCGGAATAATGATCAAACTCCATGGAATAACTAGCTCTTCCCTGTGTTGCAGAACGAAGGTCTGTTGCATATCCAAACATTTGGCCTAAAGGAACATGGGCCTTTAAAATTTGAGCATCATTTTGGGCTTCCATGTTTTGTATCTGGGCTCTTCTGGAATTCAAATCACTCAATACGTCTCCCATATGTTCTTCAGGAGTAGTTACCTCTATACCCATTATAGGTTCAAGTAACTGTGGATTTGCTTTTGATATTGCGGCTTTAACACCCATTGAACCTGCCATTTTAAAAGCCATTTCAGATGAGTCAACATCGTGAAAACTGCCATCAAAAAGAGTTACTTTTATATCTACAACAGGATATCCACCTAATGTGCCATTCGTTAATGCTTCTTTAACGCCTGCTTGAACAGATGGGATGTATTCTCTAGGAATTTTTCCCCCAACGATTTTATTATCGAACTCAAAGCCTTCGCCTTCGGGTAGGGGTTCTATTTCTAAAACGACATGCCCATATTGACCTCGACCTCCACTTTGTCTAACAAACCTACCTTCAGCAGTAGCTTTTTTCTTTATAGCTTCTCGATAAGAAACTCTAGGCTTGCCCAGATTAGCATCAACACTAAATTCCCGTTTAAGTCTTTCAACTAAAACTTCTATATGAAGTTCTCCCATACCAGAAACAATAGTTTGGGCTGTTTCTTCATCATATTTTGTTTGAAAAGTTGGATCTTCTTCAGCTAATTTGATAAGTCCATCTGTTAATTTCTCTTGCTCTGCTTTGCTTTTAGGCTCAATAGCAACAGAAATCACTGGTTCTGGAAATTTAATTGTTTCAAGTAGTAAAGGTCTATTTTCTAGAGTTAAAGTATCACCAGTAAATGTGTCTTTTAAACCTACGGAAGCCCCTATGTCTCCCGCCTTTAATTCTTCTACTTCTTCTCGTTTGTTTGCCACCATTCTAACAATTCGACCCATACGTTCTTTTCTGCCCTTGGTAACGTTTAGGAGAGATGTACCTCCAGTTACCCTGCCAGAATAAACTCTAAAATACACCAAACGTCCAGTGTACGGGTCTGAAACTACCTTAAAAGCAATACCACAAAAGGGATCATCTTCATTATGTGCCACAACTACTTCGTCCTCACTTCTTGGAGCCACGCCAGAAATAGCTGGAATGTCTTTTGGTGACGGCAAAAAGTCCACTATAGCATCTGATACCAGAAGCATTCCCCAATTGAACATTGCACTTCCACAAATAACAGGAACAATTTTATTGGCGATTGTTCCTATGCGAATGCATTTTCGTATTTCATCAGGTGTAAGTTCTTCACCATCTAGATACTTCATCATTATTTCTTCATCAAATTCGGCAATATTCTCTAACATTGCCTCACGGTATTCTGTAAATTGTTGTTGAAATTCTTCCGGGATTTCGTCCAAAATCTCTTCAACGCCAGAACCTGTTTCTCTACTAAACCTGATAACTCGTTGATCAATCAGATCAATAATGCCACTAAAATCGCTTTCACTACCAATCGGAAGTTGAATAGGTACAGCAACTACTTTGAATCTATCTTTTATCATATCTACTGCTCGATAAAAATTTGCCCCCATTCGGTCCATTTTATTAATCAAGCATATTCTTGGTACGCCATATTTATCTGCCTGTCTCCATACAGTTTCTGATTGTGGTTGAACACCAGAAACTGATTCAAATACAACCACTGCTCCATCTAATACTCTAAGGCTTCTTTCTACTTCGGCTGTAAAATCTACGTGACCTGGAGTGTCAATAACATTTATTTGATGGTCACGCCAATGTGTGGTAACCGCGGCAGATACTATTGTTATTCCACGTTCTTTTTCCTGATCCATCCAATCAGTTACAGTATTACCATCATCTACATTTCCGATTTTATGTGTCATGCCAGAAGCAAATAAAACTCTTTCTGTTACCGTTGTCTTACCTGCATCAATATGAGCAATAAATCCAATATTTCTTATTTTATCAATAGGGAATTCCATAACTAAACCTTACTTCGATATAACTACCATTTATATTGAACAAAAGCCCTGTTGGCTTCAGCCATTCTGTGTAAATCTTCTCTTCTCTTAACTGCTGTTCCTTGACCCCTAGAAGCTTCTTGTAATTCTCTAAAGAGTCTATCTGACATAGAAGAACCCGACTGTGATCGGGCGGAGCCTATTATCCATCTCATAGCTAAAGCTTCTTTTCGATCGTAACGAACTTCTACAGGAACTTGATATGTTGCCCCACCAACTCTTCGAGATTTTACTTCCAAAATTGGTGTTACGTTTCTCATTGCTTGTTCAAAAACTTCCATAGCTGGTCGTTTAGCGTCGTCTTCTAGTTTTTGCAATGCGTCATATACTATTCTTTGAGCTACAGTTTTTTTTCCGTCTAGCATGATTCGATTAATAAACCTTGATATCTCTTGGCTATTATATTTAGGATCTGCAATGGTTATTCTTTTTGTAGCTCTTCGTCTTCTAGACACGATCTTCTCTGCTTTCTCTAAATACTATCTATTTCTTAGACCCGTATTTGCTTCTACCTTGTTTCCTGTCGTTGACTCCTCCAGAATCTAAGGCTCCTCTAACTATATGATATCTAACCCCAGGAAGGTCTTTGACCCTTCCTCCTCTTACTAAAACAACAGAGTGCTCTTGAAGGTTATGACCTTCCCCAGGTATATAGGCAGTTACCTCCATACCATTTGTTAGTCGCACTCTTGCTATTTTTCTTAAAGCAGAATTAGGTTTTTTCGGGGTTGTGGTACGAACTTGAACACATACGCCTCTTCTTTGAGGGCATCCCGGTCCTCTTGTTATCTTATTTTTTAAGGTGTTTTGAACTACTCTCAATGCAGGAGCCTTTGTCCTTTTTTGAGAACTAGCACGACCTTTTCTTACTAATTGATTAACTGTAGGCATTATCTAATTCTTTCCAAATAAAAATATTGCCTCTGAAAAGAAGGCAACAGAAACGGATAATAACAATATACCCCTATATTGTCAAGTTTAATTCCTATTTGGAAGAAGAATAGAGCATATTAAACATCTTGCCATAATTCAACCAATATACCCATATTGCTTTTGGGATGATAAAAAGTAACCCTACTACCACCTTCATCAGCACCTGTAACTTCTCCAATTTGAACCAATCCTGCTGTGTTCAATCTATCTACATCGCTCTCTATGTCTTCAGAATAAAAACATACGTGATGTATTCCAGGCCCACGATTGGCTAAAAATTTAGCAGTTCCACTGGTTTCGTCTTGAGGAACACTAACTTCAATACGTGATTCCCCTATAAGAAACTCAAGAATTTTTACATTATCACTTTCGGCAAATCTACCGTTAGGCAAGGGCGTTTTTGTATCATCCACTTTGAGCCCATAGGTATCTCTAAACAAAGCTAACGCCTCTTCAAAGTTATTACACACCACCCCTACGTGATGAACATAAGTAAGACTACCACCTTTTCCCCTCGGTGGCTCCGGAACGACACCATTAACTGGCATATTTTGCCAGATTTCTAAGAGAAAACCTAAATTAGACTTCGGGTGTGCAAAGGCAACCCTTGAGCCACCTTCTTGATCTGCACTTCCTGTTGGAGGCACAACAATTTGTTGCCCAGCATCGATTAGTCTTTTAACATCTGTATCCATATCGTCTGAATACAAACATATGTGATGTGGCCCAGCCCCTCTTCTCTCTAAAAACTTTCCAGTACCACTATTGGGGTCATTTGCCATATTAATTTCTAATTCACTCTCTCCAACCGGTATATCGAGTATATTTACATTGTCTAGCTGGACATTTCTGCCATTAGGCAAAGGTGATCTTTCTTCATCGACTGAAAAACCATATGTGTCCAACCAAAGACTTTTTGCCGCCTCTAAGTCACCCACTACTAATCCTAAATGATGTAATCTTGTAAACATAATTATTTCACCTCTTTTAAATTTTTCAAATATCGGTCTCTATTTCTTTGGTAGTTTGCAGCAGTTCGTGCCGTCATTTCCAAATTTTCTTTAGACGGTTCTCTTGCAACTTTTCCAGGTATTCCTAATACTAAAGAGTTTTTAGGAATAGTGGATCCCGGTATAACCACTGAACCGGCTCCTATCACACAATTTTCCCCTATATCCGCAGGTCCAAAAACTAAAGCACCATTGCCTATGATTACATTATTTCCTACTGTACATCTATGAACTAAACATTGGTGTGCCACTACGCAGTTTTCTCCTATTGTAGTTTCTTCATGTATAACCGTGCCGTCTTGTATATTAGTGCCTTTACCTATTATTATTTTTCCAGCGTCTCCTCGCAAAACACAATTGAACCAAACACTAGCGCCTTCTAAAATTTCCACATCGCCAATAATTTGTGCGCTTGGGGCAACAAAAGCGGTTTCGTGAATTTTGGGAGAAAGATCTTCAAGACTATATAGCATATTATCCCTACTTTCTATAAATTAAACCTTGGAGCGGGAGACGGGATTCGAACCCGCGACCCTTTGCTTGGGAAGCAAATGCTCTTCCTCTGAGCTACTCCCGCATACTTCCAATCACAGTCGTGATAGTGTAACACAAACTTTTTATATTTACAGGCAGTTATAATAAGTTATTGATGGGCTTCTTTTCTCGCGTCATTTATGTGTTCAGCTATCCGAGTTTGTAGGGGGACAATGTCATAACCTAAATCTTGGTACATTCTGCTTGAATCAACATTATAAACGTGAGGAACAGGCTTATCTCCTGTTTTAATATTTGCATCAGGTATAATTTCCATCACAATATCTATCATATCTTGGATTGTTGCTAAGTGGCCTCCGCTTATATATATCGGATAATTTAATTTACTTGCTAGAGTTGTTCTTACAAATATCTCTGCAGCGTCTTCCACATGAATCATAGGAGATGGCTCTTCAGGCCTGAATTCCATTTCAACTGGTTTTCCAACAGCTGGCAAGGACATTAATAAACCGCCTATCATTCCTGTCATACCAGTAACTCTACCGTGGCCAAAAACTGTACAAATCCTTATTGCCCTAATATCCAAACCATATTGATCTCTATATTTAGATGCTGAAAAATCATTAACAGCTTTGGTCATTCCATACATATTAATCGGGGCTGGTTGGTCATCCTCATTAATAGGCCTATCTCCAAATGTTTCTTGCACACCATAAACTGCAATCGAGCTTGCATAAACAACACGTTGTATATTAGTCCAACGCGCAGCCTCAAAAATATTATTTGTGCCTTGAATATTAACCAACATGCTGTAGTGTGGCCTTTCTTCTGTATCTGGCGGAAGAAGTGCGGCCAGATGAATTATTTTATGAACTTTATGTTGATTAATTGCTTCTAAAATATGCGATAATTGCGACACGTCCCCTCGATAAAATTTCATTAATCCTCGAAATGGTTGTAGGTTAATTTGTGGAGGATTTAAATCGAAGCAAACAACTTCTTCTCCTCTTTCTAAAAGCTTGCGTATAATTCTTCTTCCTATAAAACCCGATCCCCCGGTCACCATGGTAGACATACTCATACTCCTAATAAAGGGTTATTAATAATATTAAACATAAGTCTAACAACGGATAAATCCATTATCAATATTCTTTTAATCTCGATCATAAAGAAGGCGATTCATGAATTGTTTTTTTGTTAATATTGTAGGGATGACGTTTTCTTGGAAAATTCTTTTATAGCTAAGTATGATTACAATTGGCGAGCATACAAACAACAATAGTTCTTTAGAATTATAAAGTTGATTATTTACAGGGAAAAAATATACAAGAGCTAGTATTAATGGCATGGATAGCAATACAGCCAACGCTGAGTCTTTAAATAATAGTTTTACCATTACAATAAATAGGGATCCAATAAACATAGGAAGCGTAATAATTGAGTATAGAATCCCTGCTGAAATAATAACACCCCTGCCTCCTTTATTTGTTTTTTGAATAGGAAAAACATGCCCCAAAACCATACTAATTACACAATAATGAAAAATTTTATCCGTGTCTGTTGATAAATAAATAAACAACAGCCCAAAAGAAAGGCCTTTTATAAAATCAATTAAAACAACAAAAGTTGCTATTCGATAATTTGTTTGTTCAAAGATTGCCGAAGCGCCAGTATGCCGAAAAACTATGTTTTTTTTATTGTATATAATTCTCGTGAGTACATAGCCTGTGGAAATAGTTCCTAATAGATATGAAAAAACAACACCTGCAAATAATACTGCAAGATTTATGTTTATTTCTCCGTTGAAGCTTCTGGATTTGGTGTCTCTAAATACTTGAGCAGATCGCTGTCAGATGATAAGACGACAGTGGTGTTATCACCAGGTAAAGTCTTCTTGTAGGCTTCAAGTGATCTTGTAAAAGCATAAAATTCAGGATCTTGTTCTAAGGCTGAAGCAAATATGGTAATCGCTTCAGCTTCACCAGCACCTCTTAATTCATTCGCTGTTTTTTCTGCGGTTGCTCGGATAACAGTAATTTGTCTGTCAACACCAGCCCTAAGTGTAAGACTTTGTTCCTCACCTTCAGCTCGTAATTTTTGTGCTTGAACCTGTCTCTCAGTTCTCAT
>VFGE01000016.1 GCA_009392515.1 SAR202 cluster bacterium
AAAGTATGAATGATGGTAATTTCGTTCTTTTTCCCAGTTATTTCACCAGATTTTATAAGTCTCGAAATTTTGCCACCTGTAAGAGTGTCTATTGTTCCGGTTGCTCCTCCAGGTATTTTCACATCTTCAAATAAATTTATTACTAATGCTTCGGTTTCTACTGAACTTACTTCTGATTTTAAACATGAAATTTTCACACAATCCTCCTTGATTCGTCTTTCTAACTAACAGCAAAAAGAATACGCAGTATTATTCTTTCTATAAATTGAATCAGTAATAACGCAATAATTGGGCTAATATCTAAGGTTCCACCAATCGGAGCAGCTATTCTTCTGATTGGCCTTAGGATAGGTTCTGTAATTAGATATATAACTAAAGCAAAATTACTACTTTGAATTGAAGGAGAAAGCCAAGATAAAATCACGCGAGCAAATATACACATATAGAGTATTACACTAAATAGATTTACAAGTTCGGCTATTGCTCTCAAGACTCACCTCTTAATGATACAGATTTTTTGTAAGCACTATACACCGCTTCCATCAAAGCAGTCCTAAATTGTTTTTTCTCTAATGTCATCAATGCTTCAGCCGTAGTTCCTCCAGGAGAAGTAACCATTGTTTTTAATTCCACAGCAGATATATTTTGATCTGACATCAACTTTGAAGTGCCCGAAACGGTTTGCAAGGCAAGCTTTTCAGCCATATCCCTAGTCATTCCTAATGCCACTGCGGCATCTATTAGACTTTCAATAAATAAAGCGACATATGCAGGGCCACTCCCACTTAAGGCAGTACCAATATCAATTAATTTTTCATCCATAACTTCAATTTCTAAACCTAATGAGGAAAGAATATTTTTTGCGAACAATTTATCATCTATACTTACTTCTTCGGAAGAAAGCCACACACTAGCCCCTTGCCCAATTTGAGCAGGTGTATTTGGCATAACACGAATTACTTTCTTATGATCAAATTGATCTATTAATTTATCTATTGATATCCCTGCAAGAATAGAAATTAAAAGTTGCTGTGGATTTAAAGATCCTTTTAATTCTTCTCCCACATTAAGTAAATTTTGCGGTTTTACACATAAAATAATTACATCAGATTTTTCTATCAATTCGGTGTTGTTACTAGTTATATTTATTTTGTATTTATCTTTCAAAAAATTTCTACGCGATTCAACTAATTCAGAGATAAGAAAGTCTGAAGCAGTAATAGTTTTTTGATTAAGCACTCCTCGAATTATGGCTTCAGCCATAATTCCTCCGCCTATGAAACCGATTGTCATTCAATTCACATCCTTATTTTTTATATTAGGAAGATTGTATATTATAGTACTTCTGGGTATGATAAAGCAAAAATTTAGCGTAGGAATAATTAGTATGTTGAAAAAACAATTTATATTTTTAATTATCAGTGTTGGATTAATAAGTATTGCTTGTAACAACAGCGTGGATTTTGGTTCAGAAGAAGCAGGATCAGACTCTATTTCTGTACCATTACCTTCAACAGAGACTACATCTCAAAATGACATGACTAAAGATCTAAGCATTTTGAATACTCAACAAGTTGCTACTGGAATTAATGTGATCGGGAAAGGTATAGCTGATGCAAATCCAGATATTGCTATAATAAATTTCAGCGTACTTTCGATTAAAGATACAGCTTCAGAGTCAAGAAATACCGCTGCAAAAGCATTACAAAATATAATTGATGAATTGATAGCTAAGGATATATCCAAAGAAAATATAACGACCAATTATTTTAGAATTGGCCCCGAAAAAGAATGGAATGATAAAAAAAGAAAAATGGAACTTATAGGGTTCAAAACAACCAATTCAGTTAACGTAAAAATATATGAATTAGATAAGGTTGGAGAAATAATTGATGTAATTATCATGAATAGTGACGAATTAATTGACTTCGAATCAATTACATTTGATCTAGAAGACAAAACAAGTATTATAAAATCAGCTAGAGAAATTGCAGTAAAAAATGCTATGGAAAAAGCTCAAGAAATAGCCAGTACCGCTAATATTAAATTGGGTAATCCAAAATATATAAATGAAATATCATCTCCTAACGCTTTTGAATCAGTATCAGATATGCCAATGATGGCTATGGCTAGAGCAGAATCATTTATTGAAACTCCAATTATGTCTGGAGATATCTCTGTATCAGTACAAGTTCAAATGCATTTTGATATCAATGATAATTAACGATAACTTCATGAAAGTATTTGAATAAGAAAATATGTATAATATTTGATAATACGTAATTAATATTCAAATGAGGATAAAGATGGTACTTAGTGATGTAACAATTAAAGAACAAATTGAAAAAGGGAATATTGTTATAGATCCTTTGGATCCAAATGATATACAACCTGCTTCTGTTGACGTACATTTAGACAATAAAGTCCTAGTTTTTCGTAATTCAAGACGGCCTTATATTGATGTCAGGGAAGACCTAGAAGGATTAATGGATTTAGAAACCATTGAGGACGAAACCCCTTTTATTCTACACCCAGGAGAATTCATTCTTGGAAGCACCTTAGAAAATATTGAAATACCGGCAAACCTAGTAGCTAGACTGGAAGGCAAAAGTTCTTTAGGTAGAATAGGTCTATTAATACATTCAACTGCAGGTTATGTTGACCCAGGATGGAAAGGTAATTTAACATTGGAATTAAGCAATGTTTCTAATTTACCTATAACTCTTTACTACAAAATGAAAATTGGCCAATTGTCATTTTTACAACTAACAACACCAGCAACAAGGCTATATGGTTCTTCTGAATTAGGTAGTAAATACCAAGGTCAAAAACTTCCTACTGCAAGTAAATTACATAAAGATTTCCCATCAAAATAAGTTATGGATTTTTTAGAATTAGCTTTAGATCAGGCCAAATTAGCAGTTGGGTTATGTTACCCAAACCCTGCAGTAGGAGCTGTCGTTGTTAAAAATAACGTAATAATTGGCTCAGGTTATACCCAAAAACCAGGACAAAGCCATGCTGAAATTATGGCACTAGAAAATTTACAGGAGGCAAGTAATGGTGCGACTTTGTATGTCACGTTAGAACCTTGCTCACATACAGGGAAAACACCACCCTGTGTTGATAAAATCATCTCATCAGGAATCACGAAAGTGGTTTATGGAATTGAAGATCCTAATCCAAAAGTTTCTAGTTATGGTATTAAAAAACTTCAAGATGCTAATATTACAGTAGAAAAAAGCAAAAATACAGATTTAATAAAGAAATTTTATGAAGCTTATATCCACTACCACAAAAAACAAAAGCCTTTTATATCCGCTAAATTTGCCGCAAGTTTAGATGGGAAAATTGCCACTGCTTCTGGCGAATCAAAATGGATAACAAATGAATTTTCAAGAAATAAAGTACACGAGATACGATCTGCAAGTGATGTAATCATTGTTGGTATAAATACTATTCTAAAAGACAACCCATTATTAACTGCACGCAAAAAAGATGGAAATGAATACGAATACCAACCTTTGAAGGTGGTTATTGATAGTAATTGCAATATTCCCATCGAATCAAATGTAATGAATAATCCCACTAATACTCTTATTGCATACAACCAAATTACTGAAGATAAAAAGAATTATTTTGAGCAAAAAGGTATTCAGTTTATTAAGTTACCCAAAGAAAACAAAGTAGATATAAATGAGCTTATTAATTTTCTGTATAGTAAACAAAAATATCAAATATTAATCGAGGGTGGTAGTGAAATATTAGGATCTTTTTTCAATCTCCATTTAATAGATAAAGTATATGCTTTTATTGCACCAATACTTATAGGTGGACAAAATACACCATCTGCAATAGGAGGTTTAGGCGCAGAAACTATGTCTGATATAATTAAGCTCAAAAACACTAAAATAGAGAAATATGATTCAGATTTATTACTAACCGGATACCCCAATAGGTAAAATTTATGTTCACTGGAATAGTAGAAGAAGTAGGAAAAGTATTAAATATTACAGATGATACCTTGGCTTTTAGCGCATCGAAAACAATTGAAGATGCAATAGTTGGTAGCAGTATATGTGTAAACGGAGTTTGTTTGACTTTGATTTCACTTGATAAAAATTCAGGTACAGTAAATATAGGACCGGAAACAAAAAAATTATCTAACATAGGTGAATTAACATTAAATAACTTAGTAAACCTTGAACGACCACTTTCTCCTCAAGATAGATTTGGAGGACATATTGTTCAAGGCCATATTGAAGGAACGTGCACGATTGTAAATATTATAAAAAACGATATCTCTTATGAAATTGATTTAAAATCACAAGAATATCTCAATCGATACATCGTTAAAAAGTGCTTTATAACTTTAGATGGTATAAGCCTCACAGTTAATGAAATCATCAATAACACATTTAGAGTTTCTATAATTCCACATACCTGGGAAAATACGAACTTACAAAACAGAAAAATAGGAGATCGTATTAATGTTGAAACTGATATAATTGCCCGTTATATAGAAAGATTTTTAGAAAAATAAAAACTAGCAAAGTAATATCAACTGGTCTATAATGATCAAACTATAATTATCCATGTGCAGGAGAAATATATGCCTCTTAGTGATATAGAAGACGTTATTAAAGATATTCAAAATGGCAAGATGGTCATCATAGTTGATGATGAAGATCGAGAAAATGAAGGAGATTTGGCTATTGCTGCTGAATTTATTACCCCTGAAGTTATTACATTTATGGCTTCATATGGTAGAGGTTTAATTTGTATGCCAATTATAGGCCAAAGACTTGAGCATTTGGATATTCCTTTAATGGTACCAGAAAATACCGCTAGATTAGGTACAGCATTTACTGTATCAATTGACACAAAAACTGATGGTGCAACTACTGGTATATCTGCATATGACCGATCAGCAACAGTAAAAGCAGTGTTAAACCCTACGACAAGACCTGAAGATCTACAAAAACCGGGACATATATTTCCTTTAAGGTATGCTGAAGGTGGTGTACTAGTTCGTGCCGGACAAACAGAAGGGTCAGTAGATTTGGCAAAATTAGCTGGATTATATCCCGCAGCAGTAATATGTGAAGTAATGAATGAAGATGGCACAATGGCCCGTATGTCAGAATTAGAAAAATTATCAGAAGAATTTGACATTAAAATTATAAGTGTAGAACAAATAATTGAATACAGGCACCAAAAAGACAAAATGATTGTGAAAGTTGCTGAAACTAAACTTCCAACAAAATATGGAGAGTTTACTTCTGTGGCTTTTCGTAGTCTTACTGATTCTGACGAGCATGTAGCATTAGTAAAAGGTGATTTAGGATCTTCTGATCAAATTCCATTGGTCAGAGTTCATAGCCAATGTTTAACCGGAGATACATTTAAAAGTTTACGATGCGATTGTGGTGAACAAATGGAAAAATCTCTCGAATTAATTGCGAACTCTGAATGCGGTGTATTTTTGTATATGAGACAAGAAGGAAGAGGCATAGGTTTGCATAACAAATTAAAAGCGTACGAATTGCAGGATCAAGGTATGGATACTGTAGATGCAAACACAAAACTTGGATTCCCGCCTGATTTGCGTTGGTATGGTATAGGAGCACAAATTCTTTCATCCCTTGGAATTACAAAAATGAAATTGCTAACAAACAATCCAAAAAAAATTGTAGGATTGAACAGCTACGGTATAGATATTGTAGAACAAGTACCAATTGTTATAGAAGCTAATTCTGTCAATAAACAATATCTAGATACAAAACGAGACAGACTAGGTCATTCAATTTAACATATACCTTAGTAAAAAATAATATGAATGAACAAAATAATGTACAAGAAATACGTGGAACTCTTGACGCTTCTGGTTTAACAATTGCAATAGTAGTGTCTGAATTTAATGGCAATATTACATTACCATTATTAGAAGGCGCAATAGATTGCTTGAAACATAATGAGATATTGAAGAACAACATAATTGTTACATATGTTTCAGGTGCATTTGAAATTCCAGTAATAGCAAAAAAAATCGCCACGTCAATCAAACCTGATGCGATTATTTGTATTGGATGTGTTATAAAACATGAAACAGATCATTACTTTCATGTCGCAAATCAAGCTGCAACGGGTATAGCAGAATGTGCTTTATCTACAGGTATCCCTACAATCTTTGGGGTACTTACTACATTAACAGAAGAGCAAGCAGTAGAAAGATCAAAACCTGGAAAACAAAATAAAGGATACGAATCTGCTGAAGCTGCAATCAAGGCCGCTAATCTTATTAAACAATTATAAAATTTTATACCTAAATTCGGAGGACTAAAATGGATAAATTTTTAGATAATATGACATCTTATGCACAAGATTTAAAATTTGAAGATATTCCACAAGATGTTGTGGAACGTGCTAAACACTTTATCTTAGATGCTGTAGGTTGTGCTTTAGGAGCAAGTAAAAGCCCTCCGGCTATTATTGCCCAAGCATCAGCAAAAGAAATTTCTTCATCTACTCCTTCAAAGGTATTAGGATCTGCTGAACCGACTTCTCCAGACCTTGCAGCTTTTGTAAATGGAGCAATGATAAGGTATCTTGATTACAATGATACCTACACAGGATATACCACCTGTCACCCAAGTGATATGGTAGGACCTGCACTTGCTGCAGCAAGTGCAAAACCTGATGGTAACGGAAAAGATGTTATTTTAGGTACAGTATTAGGTTATGAAATATTGTGTGGTCTTACCGACACGCCTATTTTTGAAGGATCTACTGGATTTCGCCATTGGGATCAATCTGCTCTTGGACTAGTAGCAGCCTCCGTTTTATCTGCAAAAATTTTAGGTTTAGATAAAGAACAAATGGATCACGCTGTTAGTTTGGCTGTTTCTTCTCACCTTTCTATAGGTCAAATACGAACAGGGCAAATTTCTCATTGGAAAGGATGTGCAGTAGGAAATGCTTCAAGAAATGGCGTTTTTTGCTCTATGCTTGCTGCAAAAGGTATGACCGGACCAAATTTTGTTTTTGAAGGTGAAGGCGGATATTTCAATGCTATTGGTAATAAAGTTGAATTACCACCATTTGGCAATAAAGGTGGAGAATTTAAAATTATGAGAGCTAGAGTAAAACCTTTCCCTTCGGGATACTTTTCTCAAAGTGCGATTGAAGCAGTTCTAGAATTACGAAATAACATAAAAAACGTAGATGAAATTAAATCAATTTTACTAGAAACCTTTCCTTCGGGAAAATCTGCGATGGGTGGCGATATATCTCGATGGAAACCTGAAACTCGAGAAAGTGCAGATCATAGTCTACCTTTTGTTATGGCAGTTGCATTGATGGATGGAAACTTAGAAATCCGCCATTATGATGAAGAATATTACAAAAAAGACAACGTCAGAGAATTAATGAGTAAAATACAAGTTGAGGTTGGCGAAGAGTCGTCGAAAGCTTGGCCTGATGTGCCATTAAATGTTTTAACTATAGAAACAAATTCTGGAGAGAAGTTTTCTACCAAAGTTGCATTTCATTTAGGCCATTATGAAAGATTAATGACTAATGAGCAATTAGAAAATAAATTCCGCCCGATGGCTTTACAATACGGAGACCTCTCTGAAGATCAATTAAACGAACTATTATCAAAACTTTGGAACCTAGAATCTGTAAATAATATAGATGAAGTTATAGAACTAACTGCAAGAAAATAGAGGTTAAATTATGGGTTCCGGAACGTATAAACTCTTAGGGGCAGGTGCTTTATCTGCAATAGCTTCCTGTCTGATTTTTTTTGGAGTCCTTACTTTTTTCTCTAGGAATGGAATATTAGAATTCTATGAATTCGTGCTCTGTATTGGGGCTGCTGGGATAGCGCCGTATTTGGTATCAAGGCTACTGGCAATAAAGGTAAAATTCATACTGTTTCCTTCATTTGTAACTCTATTCTTTCCTGTTCTAGGCCCGATTTTTGGTGGTGGAGGATCTCAAACCTCAGGACAAATGCTTTCAACAATTTTTGTGTTGAGTATGTCAGGTGGATTTTTTTGGTCCTGTATTCAATTGTTTGTAATAACTTTATTTAGAGCAAGAAGAAGATAGTTATGGTCGTAATAGATCTCTTAAATCCCTAACATTACCTAAAGATTCTAAATTCCATATAGTATCAATCAATTGATCAGTTTTATCTTTTCCAATTACCATCTCTAAAAGTGGTCGTTCCTTAATTTCCACTTCCTCTGTGCTTAATGGATCTTCCATAGCACCTTTTACTACTACAACATGATTTCGATATTTTTCACCATTAGTGTGATTAAATTCTACAACCCCTTGACGTGGACTTTCTGGAGTAATGAGACTAGGATCAGTTTCAACTTGAATTTTGTTCATAATCTGTACGACATCATCATTTGACATACGATCAAAATCGTGACCTGCTTCAAAAGATAAACCTCTATCTAATAAACTTACTGCTAATAAATAACGCAGGTTTATATCGGGCATAGTTTGGGCATCACTTGTTAAGCGGCTATCACCATGTGCTAAATATACTGTCATATTATTTAAATCAGAAGGATTAACTTCATGATCTCTTACAATATTAAGTAATGCATCTACAGGTGCTTGAATAGGCGACCCCACACAATATTTCTTTATGTTTGTATCCATTATTTCATAATGAGAACCCAACCCCTTAATTAACTCTGATCGGAAATGTTCTGAAGCAAAACAATCAAAAAAGTTATTTTGACCTTCTATCACATCCCAAACACCAGTAAATCCAGCTTCTACCATAGTAGCAGCAGTCGCACCACTTCTGCAGGGCATTCCTGCAAAATCAAAAGCTTTTTCAATATGTTCTAGATCTAATTGCCATGCTGTAATACCAGATGCTTGCTGTGTAGTATAAGAAAGTAAATATCTAACCTTTTTTTCATCTAATTCAATGTGAGTTCCAGCAGCTGCTGCTGCTCCAAATACACCACCAATAGCATGACTACTAAATCCTCTTCCATGCATTCTTTGGAATGTACCTCCTCCAAAAGCTCTCATAAATCTTGCACACATGTCATATCCCAAAGCAATCGAATTCAAAAAGGTTTTTCCATCAGTTTGGTTTTTTTCCCCCATAGCAAGAGCAGGAGGTATAATTGTACATCCTGGATGAGTTCCTGACGCAGCATGAGAATCATCTGTTTCATCTGAATGTGCTAACATTCCATTGGCCAATGATGCTGTTACAGCATTTGTCAAAAAGTTAGTGCCTATGATTTGGGATTGATCTGAACTACCCTGCAGTTTGGCATACTTAATAGCAAATTCCCCAGGTGGTAAAGTCGTTCCAGAAACCATCGCAGCTAACGTATCTAGAATATGATGTTTCGTTTTTAAAGCAACATTATCAGGTAAATCTGCCTTTTGAGCATCAATAAAATAATCTGCTAATTGTTTAATAATCGTATTATCTGTTTCAGACGAGCTCATAGGTATCCTCCAAATATTTTAATCTTACATTCGAATTTATAAAATATGCTGTAATTAAACTGGTAAGTCTATTTCATATTGAGATAATAAATTTTCCAGAAAAGCTTTTGTGGTTTCATCTACTTCATCCAATGGTAAACGAGTATGTCCAGCAGGAAAACCTACAGAATTTACACAATATTTCACTGGAATAGGATTAGCTACAGTAAACAATCCTTTTGATATGGGTAGCAGCTTACGATGTAGTGATGCTGCACCGCTTATACTGCCATCTAGTAACATTTGTATCATAGATTTTATTTGCAAACCTACTAAATGACTAGCAACACTTATAATTCCATATCCTCCTAAACACATAATGGAAAAAGTATCAGAATCATTCCCGCTCCAAACTTTAAAGTCTTCATTAGTGCCATCAATAATATAAGATATTTGATCAAAATCAGAACTTGCTTCTTTTATACCTACAATATTTGGAATTTGACTCAATCGAATCGTGGTCTCGGCATTTAAGTTAGTGATAGTACGACTAGGAACATTATATAAAATACATGGTAAATCAGTACTTTCAGCTATTGATCTAAAATGTTGATATAAACCTTCTTGAGTTGGTTTGTTATAATATGGAACAACTAGTAATAATGCATCAGCGCCAGCCTTTTTTGCTTCAGCACTCAACTCAATACTTTCTTTAGTACTATAATTCCCGGTTCCAGCAATAACACTTTTACTATCTCCTAGTTCTTCTTTTATTTCAGAAAATAGTTTCATTTTTTCGATTGTAGATAGGGTAGGTGATTCTCCTGTGGTGCCAGATACTACTAATCCATCGCTACCTGATTCAACTAGAGCAGTTGCTAAACGTCTAGCATTTTTGTAATCAACTGAATCGTCAGAATCAAAAGGTGTTACCATAGCTGTAAACAAACGCCCCAAAGCAACCATTTGAATTACTCCTTGTTAAAATATGAATAGTTAGACAAGTTTATCATATTTAATCAAGTATGCAATAAGTTTTGAGTAAGTATTTCTTCAGCAATTTGAATTGCATTAGTTGCTGCACCTTTACGAAGATTATCAGAGACTACCCACATGGCTATACCATTAGGAGTAGATATATCTTTTCTAATTCTTCCTACATATACTTCATCTGATCCCGCTGAATTGCGAGCTAATGGATATAGATTTTGTTCAGGATTATCAATAACTGAAACACCAGGAAAATTCGATAATAATTCCTTTACAGTATCCACTTCCATAGCTTGACTAAACTCAATATGTAAAGATTCGCTATGTGATACAAATACAGGAACTCTTACACATGTTGCAGAAACTGCTAAATTGTCTGCATGCATAATTTTTTGAGTCTCTTCAACCATTTTACGTTCTTCTTTTGTATATCCATCTTCTAAGAATCCTTCTATATGAGGGATAACGTTATATCCTATTTCATGAGGATATACAGCCGGTGAGGTAATTAAACCATTATTTATCTGTTCAGTTTGTTGTTCTAACTCTTTCATCGCATTACCACCAGTACCAGAAACTGATTGATATGTATCCGCAACAACTCTTTTTATGGGGTTTTTAACGTGTAACGGATAAAGTGCCATTACCATTTGTGTAGTAGAACAATTTGGTATTGCAACAATATTTTCATGATTTTTAAGATCATTTGCATTAACTTCTGGTATAACTAAAGGAACATGTTTTTCCATCCTAAATGCAGAGCTATCATCAATGACAATAGCTCCATGACTGGCTGCTATGGGCACAATATTTCTACTAACCTCAGTGGAAGCTGAAACAAATGCAAAGTCAGCATCATCAAAAATATCATCTGTGGCTTCTTCTACTATGAGATCAGCCCCATTAAATCGAATTTTTTTTCCTACAGATTTTGGAGAGGCACACACTTTAATATTACCAATCGGAAAATTTCTTTTTTCTAATAAGTCTAAAAATATCGTTCCAACTGTTCCAGTAGCACCAATGACTACTATATTAGGATTATCCATTTAGTATTACCTCGCTGATATAAATTATTTAAGATCTAGAATAGTTTCTAATCCGTTAACTAAACCTTTAATCTTGGTTATTTTTTTTAGTGATATAGAAATAGCTGGTATATAGCATTCCCTACTCAATGTATCATGTCTTAATGAAAGGGTTTGTCCACTAGATCCAAAAACAACCTCATGTTGAGCTAACTTTCCAGGTAAACGCACGCTATGGATATTTACTGTATTGTAATCGCCACCTCTAGTACCTTTAATCGTTTCTTTATGTGTTGGAGGTTGAATAAATTTTTTGCCATCGCTAATAGACTTTGCTAAAGAAAGAGCTGTACCTGAAGGGGCATCTACTTTCTGCTCATGATGTGATTCAATAATTTCCACATAATCAAAAAAATTCGCAGCTATACTGGCAATATGGGTTAAAATAACCGCACCAAGTGCAAAATTAGGTGCGACCAAAATACCAATATTCCCAGAATTGGCTAAATTAGCTAATTCGTTCAGATCGTTATCATTCAAGCCTGAGGAACCAGTAACCATAGGAATTGAATTTGAACTACATATTTTGGCGGCCACCATACATGCTTGAGCATTTGTCAGATCAATTACCACATCTGGATTATAATTATTAACAGCGTAGGATATATCTGTTGTATAAGGAATAGAACCGTTTATACCATTAACTACTACAGAATTTCCTCTATCTTTTGTCCCAACAAATCCAGCTATGGCTAAATCACTATCTTGTAGAATAGCTTCAGTAGCAATTAAACCCATCTTTCCCATTGCTCCATGCACAATAACTTTTATTTTAGAATTATTATTCATGAGAAATCACTCTATATAATTAAAAACGTTTCTTATTGTCTCGCCTATCGCGTCGGTTATTATTAGATCTGCCTTTATAATTTTGCTCTCTATCGCCTGATGATTCTGATTCTTCATCTGAGTCATCAGCATAAACAGCTTTTCGTGATAAATTTACTCTACCTTGTTGATCTATCTCTTTTACCAATACTGTTATCTCGTCACCCACATCAACTTCGTCAGTAACATTTTCAACCCTGTGGGTTGCAAGCTGACTTATATGAACCAAACCTTCTTTACCAGGCAATACTTCAACAAAAGCACCAAAATTCATTATGCGCGTGACTTTACCAGTATATATTTCTCCGACTTCTATTTCTTTAACTAATGATTGAATAGCAAATATGGCAGCGTCAGCACTACTTTGATCTGAAGACCCAACTACCACTGTACCATCATCACTTACATCAATTGATACATTATAATCTTGGATCATACCTCTTATAGTTTTTCCACCAGGTCCGATAACAGTTCCTATCTTTTCTGCAGGAACGCTAATTTTTATCATTCTTGGAGCATAAGGATTCATATCGACCCTTGGAGAATCAATCACTTCTAACATAGCGTCCAATATCCTATAACGTGCATCTTTAGCTTTGCCTAAAGCATCTTTCATTATTTCAAAATTAATTCCTTGGACTTTTACATCCATTTGCAAAGCGGTAATTCCTTCTCTTGATCCAGCAACCTTGAAATCCATATCTCCCTGAAAATCTTCTATTCCTTGAATATCAGTCAAAACTGCATAACTACTAGAATCATCAGATAAAATTAATCCCATTGCTATTCCTGCAACTGGACTTTTAATTGGTACACCTGCATCCATTAATGAAAGAGTACTACCACAAACGCTTCCCATAGATGTGCTTCCATTTGAACTTAAAACTTCTGATACTATTCTAATAGCGTAAGGAAAGTCTTCTTCTGAAGGTATAACTGGTTCTAAAGCACGTTCTGCCAAAGCTCCATGTCCAATTTCTCTACGACCTGTACCTATTCTTCGCACTTCTCCTGTTGAATAAGGCATAAAGTTATAATGATGCATATAACGTTTTGTTTCCTCTGGACTTAAATTATCCAAATTTTGCACCATACTCAAGCCAGCAAGTGTTGCCACCGATAGAACCTGAGTCTGACCTCGTTGAAACAGACCGGTTCCATGTGTTCTAGGCAAAATTCCAACTTCAATAGACAATGGTCGTATTTCATCTACACCTCTACCATCTGGTCGTTTGCCATCATCTAAGATTTTGTTTCTCATAGTCTTTTTTAAGATCTTTTCGAATCCCTCATTTATGTCAGAGGATTCATATTTTTCCACAAGCTTTTCATTTAATTCATCTTGCATATCATCCAAAACTTGGTTTCTCTCGCCCTTGGCTGCGCCTTCGTCAAAAATTGCTTTAACTCTATCGCCAACCAATTCTTTAATGTCGCCTTCGAGACCTTCGATTTCTGCTGCAGGTATAAATTCAATTTTTTCTTTACCACAAGTATTTTTTATTTCTTCAATAAATTGAATTATTTCTGAATTTACCTCCCTACCTTTTTCTAAAGCATCAAGCATAATATCTTCTGGTAATTCTGATGCTCCAGCTTCAACCATAACAACTGCCTCATTTGTACTCGAAATAGTCAAGTCTAAAGAACCTTGGGTTATTTGATCATAAGTAGGATTAACAACAAATTCCGAATCTATATAGCCAATACGACATCCTGCAACTGGGCCACTAAAAGGTATCTCAGAAAGGGATAAAACTACTGATGCACCTACAATGGCAAGAATATCTAAAGGGTTTTCTTGGTCGTGGGAAACTGCTGAAATTATAACCTGTACTTCATTTCTAAAACCTTTTGGAAATAAAGGCCTAATTGATCGATCTGTTACGCGTGAAGTTAAGATAGCATTAGTGGGTGGTCGAGCTTCTCTTCTGAAAAAGCTACCTGGTATCTTACCAATTGCATAAAGCCTTTCTTCATAATCAACGGTAAGAGGGAAAAAATCCATTCCCTCCCTTGCATCCGCAGTACAAACTGTTGCTAACACAACAGATTCACCATAGGTTACTAATGCAGCAGCTGAAGCTTGTTCTGCAAATTTGCCTACTTCAATTTTTAATTCTTTGCCACCTACAACTTTGGAAAAAATCTGGGACATAAAAAACTCCTAACTTTAATTAGCGAGAGCACATTGGTAAATAAATTGAAATAAAAATACCTCTACAAGAATTTGAAGAGGTATTATCTCCTGATGCCTAAGCGGCTAATAAGAGCCCTGTATTCAGAAACGTCATTTTGACTTACGTATCGTAGTAAGCGACGTCTTCTTCCGACTAGTTGCATAAGACCACGTCGACACTGAAAATCCTTATGGTTGGCTCGTAAATGATCAGTCAATCTATTAATTCTTTCTGTTAATAGTGCGACTTGAACCTCTGATGAACCTGTATCAGTATCATGTTTCTGGTAATCTTTTATTACTGAATTCTTTATTTCTTGAGTAACCATAATCCTTTAAGGTTTTTTATATACTTTCACTTTGCTTTATTATTACAATAAGAAAATATAACATATGGTAATATTTAAATCAAATTTACATTCTATATTTAGGTATTCATTGATAATACTAATTGTTCGAGGTTAGGATGGACGCAGAAATAATTGCATCAGGTACAGAATTACTAATGGGGGAGACCCAAGACACGAATTCCTCTTTTTTAAGTTTACATTTGCCTAGTGTAGGTTTACAAGTAAGAAAAATTACCATAATCGGTGATGATTTTGAAGAATATAGTGAAGCCTTACACAAAGCTTGGGAAAAGTCATCATTTGTTTTCACAACTGGTGGTCTAGGCCCTACAAAAGATGACCTTACAAGAGAAGCTATTGCAGATCTTGTAAATGAAAAACCTTCTGTAAACGAAGAACAATTGAAAATCCTAAAAAGTTTTTTTTCTGCTAGGAATTCCGATATGCCTGAAACTAATATTAAACAATCTTGGCTAATTCCCTCGGCAACTGCTATAAGTAATCCAAATGGGACTGCACCTGGATGGTGGGTAGAAAAAAATAATAAATTCGTTATAGCAATGCCTGGGCCTCCACGAGAATTGTATCCAATGTGGGAAAATGAAATAAAGCCAAAACTTATATCCTTACTAGATAATGAAGTAGTAATGACTAGGTCATATAAAACCATTGGATTATCCGAAGCTAGAATTGATGAAATGGCATCTCCAATTTTAGGTGATGAAAATCCTTATGTAGGAATTTATGCTAAAGAAGACGGAATACACATAAGAGCTATTGCTAAAGCAAAAGATCAGAATAAAGCATTAGATATTCTTAAAAATATTGACGATAAAGTTGAACAAATTTTTGGTTCATATGTATGGGGAATAGACAATGAGTTACCTGAGGAATCTCTACTAAAACTTCTAATATCAAAAAAGAAAACTCTTGGTCTCATGGAATCATGTACAGCAGGAACTATCGCCAATAAAATTACTAATGTTAACGGTAGCTCTAACTCACTTCATGGAGGATTGGTTTCGTACTCAGATGCCACTAAAATCCAATTTGGAATTAATGAAGATTCCATAACAAAATTCACTTCAATTAGTGAAGAAGTATGTAGAGAAATGGCAATCAAAGCTAAAGATATTTTTAATGCAGATTATGGTATAGCTACGACAGGGATTGCAGGAAATCAACAAATTAAAGACATAATCCCTGGAACAGTTTTTATCGGGATTGCTGATAACTCCAAAGTAAAAGTTTCTAAACATCTCTTTCCTTCCAATAATCGCAATGCTGTAAAAAATAGAGCATCAACTATGGCTATTCTTTCCCTGATTGATTTTATATCTGAAAACATATAAAATCTTAGACTCAATGATTCGTTTTTTTTCATTGTTTTGTGATAAAATTAACTATGACTGTTGAAAATATTGCTTATGTGTGTAATTAAGTAATACATGCATTTTGTATCTAATTTATTAGGAGAATAATATGGCAAACTATTCAAAAAATGAAGCTCAAGAATGGGCATGGGAAAATTTAAAAGGTCAATGGACTACCCTTGTTACACCATTTGATTCCAACAATAAAATTGATGAAATTGGTTTAAGAAAAAATATTAAATACACCCAAAGCCTAGGAACTAAAGGTGCAGGTTGTACTTGGGGTATGGGTGAATTTTGGAGTCTTAGCCAAAATGAAAGAAAAACAGTAATGGATATTACTGCCGATGAAGGTAGATCTAACTGGCTAATTGGTTCTCATATAAGCCATACATCAATGGTAGATATGCTAGATTTAGCAGATCACGCTCAATCCACCGGGTTTGATTTACTCATTGTGGCAGCACCATATATGGTTGCACGCACAGAAGAACAGGTAATTGAATGGGTAAGTACATTAGCCTCTCATACAAATCTTGCAATAATGTTTTATAATTCACCCCAATTTAATATAGTAATGAGCCCTCAGGGCCTTAATAAATTATGCCAAATACCTAATGTTGTAGGAGTAAAAGAAGCAAGTTTTAGTCAACAAACATCTATAGAAACACACTTATTAGTAGGAAAAAAAGCAATAATAAGTACCCCAGATGAATGGATTTATAGAAAAGCAGAATCATTAGGATTTAAACAACAAGTTATGTTTGCAAACACATCAGACTGGAGATTTGATACACCAAATAACAACAATTATGTAAAGTTTATTGATAAAGCCTCAGAAGGCAATATCGACTGGAACTTCTATGACAAAAACATTAAAGCAATCAAAGATGTCTCAGATAAATGGTGGGGATACACTGTGAAAAAATTTGGGGGCGCTTTACCATTAACCTTAGTTAAATACTGGGGAGAATTAATGGGTATGGCTAGCGGTGGTGTTCGCCAGCCTTTTTCAGAATTAACCGAAAGTGAAAAAGAACAAATTAAATCTGATATCAGCTCAGTAATTTCTTTGAATAATATCCCTAATAAAACTCAAAATAATTTAGCTGGAGAACTAAGTTCAAACGTCTATACTACAGATTTAATTGCTAAAAATGGTAATGGCCACAAAAATGGTAATGGCCACAAAAATGGTCTTGGTTCATTTTCTGATGCTAGGCCTACAGGATTTGACTCAGGTATGATGCTAATGGTAAGTGTTCAAGACGTTAAAGAAGCTCTTGAAGCCGAAAAAGGTGGAGCTGATGTTGTAGATGTGAAAAATTTACAAGAAGCAATGGTGGGATCTGGGCATCCCCTTATTGTAAAAGAAGTAAGAGAAATTATACCCGAAGAAAAACATGTAAGTGTTACTTTAGGAGTAGTACCTAATCAACCCGGTACAGTTGCTATGGCAACTCATGCTGCTGCCTCTTTAAAGGCTACATCGGTTAAAGTAGGATTTATCAAAGCTGATTACGAAACTGCACTCGATGTTTTAAAAGAAGCAAAAAAAGCTCTGGAAGGTACTGAGACTAAATTAATTGGATCTTTATTTGCTGATAATGTTCTTTATGAAGAGGGGTTAGATCCTGAATGTATGGTTACTCTTGCCAAAGAAAGTGGTTGCGATGGATGGCTTATAGATACTCTTACCAAAGATGGAAGAAATTTATTTGACTTTATACCTGAAGCAAAACTTAGAGAAATGGTTTTTGAAAGTAAAAAACTTGGACTCAGTACAGCTTTATCTGGGCATCTCAAATTAACAGATCTTGATGAACTAGCTAGAATAAATCCTGATATTGTTGGTGTAAGAGGAGCTGTCTGTTCTACCGGCGACAGAGATAGAGCTGTTGCTTGGGAAGCAGTAGCAAAATTTAAATCAGAATTAGATAAGAGGAAAAGTGGTGAAATAGAAGTACATGATAAGCCAAGTACTAATTCCGAAGAATGGAATATCATTGACGGAAGAGGTAAAACTTGTGCAGGTGTATTAGCTGCTTTAACAAATCAAATAAATGAAAATCCATATTCATATGTTGAAGCCATTTTAGCTGATGCTCTAAATATCTATGATGTAATTGTCTGGGCTGAAGAAGGAAATCATGAAGTAATAACTAAAAGAACTGATGCTGATGGTTCTGTCCGTGTTCTTTTTAAGCCTAATGCAATGCGTTTAAAAGAATCATCAAAATAACCTGTATTGGAAAATCTATAATATGGCCGATTTATCTAATATTTCTATTTTAGATCATGAAGAAATAAGCGATTTTATTTTTATAAATCGTGATAATTGGAATTCACCTCAAGAATCATCTGAAGATCATTTGATCGAAATAGATAACGATGCTTCAATAAATGCGCGGTTTTATTTTAAAAACCCTGATTCGACAAATATTTTGCTGTTTCATGCTAATGCTGAATCACCAATAGATTATGATGGCTTAAAACAAGATTTCTTCAGCATTAATGTAAATCTTTTTGTAGCAAGTTATCGCGGATACGGTAATGGAATAGGTACTCCAACAATAATTAATTCTTTACATGATTCTGAAAATATCTTTGATTATTTTAAGAAAGTATTATCTGATAAAAATGCAAACGGCCCGATAATTATTATGGGAAAAGCTATTGGATCTTTATCTGCTTTATATATTGCATCTCATCACAATGAAGAAATATCAGGGATTATTACTGAAAGTTCATTTTCAGGCCCAAAGTACTGTGCTGAAATATCTGGTGTAGAATTAACACAAGACCAGCAAAATGAATTAGAAAATTTTTCCCACGAATTATGCAATTCTATAACTAGTCCGGCTCTTTTAATTCATGGGGAAGCTGATTTTATGATACCAATCACAGAAGCACAAATTCTTTTTGATCTTCTAGGTAGTAAGGCTAAAGATATAATAACCATACCAGAAGCTGATCATGGCAACTTAGTAATACTTGGTGAAGAATATTATTGGTGGGCAATTGAAGAATTCATTTATACCCACTGTAACATAAGCCCGTATTAAAAAGTTAATTTCCTGTAAAGGGTAGGTAGCCTTGTTGGTAGGGAAGAAATATCATCTAATATCTCGTATCCCATATCTTGGCACATAGTTTTTAAATAATCATGTCCTGATTTATCAACAGTAAGACAAAAAGGTGTAATTCCTTTATGTCTTGCCTCTATCAATGCCATCCTCGTGTCATGAACTGCATATTCTTTTTCCACACCTTCTCGACTATATCCTCTATCTTGAGGTCTTCCATCACTTATCAAAAATAGTACTTTGGTTCTTGAATCTTGTTTTGCTAGTTTTGAAACAGCATGCCTAATAGCTGGTCCCATTCTTGTAGCATGTAACGGAGAAACTTTATCAATACGACGCTTAATACGTTCATTAAATTGTTCTTCTAGGTCTTTAATTACATAGTATTCAACATTTTCTCGACCATATCCAGAAAATCCATAAATACCATACCTATCTCCAATTGTTTCCAAAGCATTAATAAGTAAAACTATACTTTCTTTTTCTAAATCAATTATTCGCTTGTAGCTACGTTTATTTTCAGCGCCTCGACGAGCTCTAAGCCAAACCATATATTCAACAGGATCATCTGGTGCATCCCAATCATCTGGATTTTTTCGTGATTCATCTATTGCTTCAGCTGTTGAGGCACTCATATCTAAAAGAAAAGCAACTGAAACATCTCGCTCTATTTTATTTCGTCTCCAATGTACTTTATCAGAAGGAGATTCTCCTGCCCATTTATCTATAATTGATTCGATAACTGCATCTAAATCAAAATCATCTCCATCTGGTAAATGTTTAATTTTCCGATAAACTTCTGGCATAAGCATTTCGAATTGTCGTTTTATTTGATTCATTAGTTGGCGATAATCACTAACGGTTTGTTGATAAAATTCCGTGTCTCCTTCCGTCATAGGTTTTTCTTTCACTAGACACCATCTCGGTCTGTAATCAACAGCTCGAAAATCCCATTCATCATAAACGTATGATTTTTCTTCTTGGACTGTTAAGGATTCTCCCTCGTCATCTTGGTGAGGAATCGGAGCATATCCCTCTTTTTGCTGATCATTTTGAGGAGCTTGTGATTCTTTCATCAAATTCTGTATAAAGTTTGAAAGCTCTTCATCAAATTGCCCAGATTCTGCATCAAGTTCCAATTCTGCGCTATCAGCAAGCATCTGTTGAAGCATTTCTTCAGTAATTTCAATCCCTTCTCCCATCGAAGATTGACTATCAGTTTGATTGAGTTTCATCTTTTCTAACAATTGGCTCAATTCAGGTTTGAAATCACCACGAAAATCAACTTGAGGAGGTGATTCATAGTCCTGAGACTCCCCTAAATCACCAAAATCAGGAGAAGAATTAGCAGTCATCTGCTGCAATAAATTTTCCATCTCTTCATTTGACATTTCTTCTTCAATTTCTGTATCAATTTCAGACCAATCTTCTTCAGGTAATTCTGTATTTGGAAAGTCTGCAATTAAATCATATATCCTTAAAGTTGCTTCTGCAGAATCTTCAACAGTTGTATCTTCTGTAAGAACTTTATTAAAAATTTGTAATAATAACTTAGCCTCTTCAATATATGCCGTTGGGCAAGGCAATCCTTGAAATTGTTGTAGACTAAACCTCACAAGAAATTCAACCATGGCTTCTTGCAATGGCATTTCTTCAATATCAGGTCTGTCTTCCATAGAATCTTGTTGAACTCTCTTGTACAAACCAGCCAAACCAGGATATTTATTCCTGATTACATAATCTAGCCGCCCATCTTCGACAACAGTAAATAAATCTAATGCTAATTTCCTATTAGGGAAAAGGTTAAAATATCTCCCCATATCAGTTACGTGAGATTTTTCCACATTTGGGGCAGATGTTTCTTGGCTCTCATCAACCAAATCGATTTCTACATGGCTTTTATGTTGTTCAATTGCTTCGGTTTCTCTTTGCAACCGACTATCAATAAAATTTGAGGATTCTTGCTCAAAATCAAACTCAAAACTTCCAAATTCAATTCGAGCTACTTGATGAGTTGAAATAACTTTAAATAACCCAAAATTAAGATCCTTATTATCATAATAGTCTGAAATGTGAGGCAAATAAACGACATTTCCTTCAGTTGTTGCGTAATTTGCAGATACCCAACCTATATTCTTGGCTACCAACTCGGCACTATTCCCTATTTCTATATCTGCACCAGCAAGAGCTCTGCAATAAATCCTTAGTACTCCTTGGACTTTTTCAAGTTCAACTGATGACGATAAATCATCAATTACTCTTTCAGAAGTTGTTGATTCAATTTTGAAAAAAGCCAATCCGCCTTCAACATTATTATTTAGTAACTCAATACCTCGATTGAACCAGACTTCAATTTGGTTAATGGTAATCTGGTTTACTAATTGAGGAGCGTTTTGTAGGAAAGCAAAAACAGCTTCGCTCGATATTGGAAGTAGTTGTTCAGCTAAATCTAAAAATTTACTTTGATAATTTTCATCTAATCCAGATAAAGATTTTGAGGTTTCGTTAAGAAATAATGAAAGGTTTGGTAAATTATTTTTAGCAATACTTGCCGATAAATTAATAAACCTTCCTCGTTGTGATTGTTCAAAACTTTGTATAAATCTTGGAGCATATTCAAAACAACTTTTAACTTCTCTCCAATTATTTTCAGCAACTGAAGATACCATTTTTATAAAATCACTTCTATTTGAATCTATTGAAGGCAATACATCTTTACTTAATATCAAACATTCAGTGGCTACATCAATTGATTTTCTGGAAATTAATTCTACGAAATCTCCAAATTCTCGCAATTCTGTATCAGTTAAATCTTCTAGTATTGAACCTGAACTCTCAAAAAACTTAGATGCTAAAGCACTAGATTTCCAAGTGCCTTTGTATAATCGACTTCCTAACTCTGCCCAGTCTGACATTTTTTTCGCATTAAGATTTTGTAATCTAGGTCCTGTACTCGATTTAAAAAATGATACAGCCAAACCAGGTGATTGATCACATAAATTTAAACCACATTGACCCCAATGAAGTAAATCAGCACCCGAAACAAATTTTGAAACATCTGAGCTTGATTTATAGTACTCTGCAGCAGCTTCCCATGATCTAACAGTTTTCTGGGCAATTTGGACTCCCTGTCGAGCCCAACTACTAAAATATGGCTCTTCAATTATAGAAAGTATGTTATTTACAGCGGTTTTGAATTCGTCTAATACTGAAGAAGGAAATTTGGATAACTCTAATTCAATATCTTTTATTTCTTCTTTCATTTTATATCCTTTTGGTCCAGCCAGATTTCATGATAATATCCAAGAATTGTTTAAGCATTCTTGCAGTTGCACCCCATATTATGTGGTCATTAAAGAAATAAACCCTAGACTGAAATTCCTCTTCTTTGTCTTCATAATTATCAGGATTTAAAAGTAGTTTTATTGGCACTTCTAGGACTTCAGCAACCTCTTCAGTACTAGGACTGAATTCATATGGATAAGGAATAGTCCCTACAAATGGATGGATTCGAAATCCGGCCCGAGTTCTAGTTTCACTTAGGTCTCCTATTAGTGTTATATCTTCGATATTGATTCCCATCTCTTCAAACACTTCTCTTTTCGCTGTATCTGTTAGATGATTATCTTCTGGATCCTGTGCACCACCTGGGAAACATATATCACCTTTATTAAACTCTACAAGTTCTGTACGTTTGTTAAACAATATGCAGTAATCGCCATCTTTAGGATAAAGTAATAAACACACTGCTGAATTCCACAAAGTTTCATCTGACAATATTTCAGGATCAGAAGAACTTAATATTGTACTTAATTCTACTAAATCTGGATTCAACAAGTTTTACCCCCTATTCAAAAATAGACATTATTACTTCAGTAATACTTTTCTGCACTTCTTGATCATCAGTAACGCCCCATACTACAGCTGATTGGCATGCTCGTCGCGGTGGTATTCCATGTTTAATTAGTTTTCCAGCATAGATTAGTAATCTCGTGCTTGCTCCCTCTTGCAAACCGTGATCTTTTAAGTTTCGTACTTTTTCTCCTAGTCTAGCTAAAGACTCGGCCATTGCACTATCTACACCACTTTCATGAGCTATAACTTTTGATTCAGAATCTTGATCAGGGTAATCAAATTCAAGAGCAACGAATCTTTGCCTAGTACTATGTTTTAGGTCCTTTAATGCACTTTGGTATCCAGGATTATAAGACATACATAATAAAAATCCATCGTCTGCTTGAACGACTTGTCCTCGCTTTTCAATTGGTAATAATCTTCTATGATCAGTTAGTGGATGGATTAAAACAGTTGTATCTTTTCTTGCCTCTACAACTTCATCCAAATAACATATTGCCCCTGCCCGAACTGCTCGCGTCAAAGGACCGTCAATCCATTTTGTTTCTTCTCCTTCAAGAAGGTATCGACCAACCAGATCACTTGCAGTTAAGTCTTCGTGGCAAGCTATTGTAATTAAAGGTAATCCAGAACCCGTATCATCATTTGTTTTTGTTGTTTTAATTTTAGTTACAGGTCTACCCAAGCGCCATGCCATATGTTCAACAAATCGTGTTTTCCCACAACCAGTAGGACCTTTAAGAAGAACTGGTATTCTTTGTTTGTATGCCGCCTCAAACATTTCGACTTCATCAGTTACGGGAACATAAAATGGTTCTTCTTCAACAGTATATTCTTCTATCATAAATTCCTGAGCTAAATTGCGATTACTTTTCTTTTGAGTCACGTTACCCTCCCGTTTACTCTTGAATGCCATAAAGTTTTGACTTTTTCGTGAAGTTGTTCAATTGTTCCATCATTATCAATTACAACATCTGCATGTTTTTCACGTTCATCGTTAGACATTTGTGATTGTATTCTCTTAATGATTTCTTCACGAGTAAAATTATTCCTTAATTGTACTCTTTCTATCACAACTTCTTGATTTGCTTTAGCCAGCCATATTTCATCAGTCAAATCTTGCCAATTTGCTTCAATCAATATAGCAGCTTCCAATATAACTACATTAACTCCTTGATCAGAGAAATTTTTAATTTTTTCCTTAACTAAATCATGTATTATTGGGTGCATAAGTTTGTTAAGTTTATCCATTTCATTAGGATCGCTGAATACTATTGATCCTAATTTTTTCCGATCAATCTGTTTGTCAGGTCCCACAATATCTTGACCAAAAACTGAAATTACTTTTCGCCAACCTTCAGAATCAGGAGTGTATGCTTCGTGACCAACCTTATCTGCATCTATTACATCAACACCTAAAGATTTAAGTATCTCTGACACAGAACTTTTTCCAGACCCTATTCCGCCGATTAAACCGATTACAAACATAATTTTTCCTCACAAACCATCGAATAATTGTACATTCCAAAAGATCGAGGGGTCAAGCAAGAATTTGAGGTAAATTAGTTTATAATGACTTAGTTGAGAGTTTGGTTTAATATATACATATATAAAATAACTACAAGCAACTTAATTTAATCCATTTAGAAGATTATAATGGTGAATGAATTACAAAAAATACCTAGTGTAGACGCTGTACTAAGAGACCCTTTAGTAGAAGAGCTCTGTAACATCTTTTCTCGCTCATATGTCACTAACACAATTCGTACTGTTTTAACAAATTTTAGAACAAATATGAAAAATGGTACTAAAGCTCCTGATATATCTGAAATAATTTCAGATATACAAATTTACATTGGAAATAAGTTAAATACTTTTCCCAAAACCATAATCAACGGAACAGGAATAATTTTACATACAAATTTTGGACGAGCGTTATTAAGTAAGGAGTCAACTGAGGTAATAAAAGATATAGCTATTAACTATAGTAATCTAGAATTCGATCTTGTTTCTGGAGAAAGATTTTCACGACATAAACATGTTGAACATTTAATAAATTATCTAACAAACTCAGAAGCTTCAAATGTAGTGAATAATAATGCTGCAGCATTAATACTTACACTCACTAGTATTTGTGAAAATAAAGAAGTAATTATTTCTAAAGGTGAACAAGTAGAAATAGGTGGAGGATTTAGAATTCCAGATATTGTAAATCAAAGTAGAGTCCATATAACTGAAGTTGGAACAACAAACAGGACGTACTTATCAGACTATGAAAATGCTATCAACAAAAATACTGCAGCAATACTAAAAGTTCATCCAAGTAACTTCAAAACGATAGGTTTTACGAAAAGCCCCGATTTAGATGAATTAGTAGTGTTAGCAAATAAATACAATATCAAGTTAATTAATGATTTAGGTTCAGGATGCCTAATTAATACTGAAAATTATGGAATTGAACACGAACCAACCGTACAAGAAAGCGTTTTATCAGGATGCCATATAACTTTATTTTCAGGAGATAAATTAGTAGGAGGTCCTCAATCAGGCATCATAATTGGGGAAAAAGAATTAATTAATAAGACAATTAGACATCCACTTGCAAGAAGTTTCAGATTAGATAAATTCAATTTGGCAGGTTTACATCGTACACTTGAACATTATGTCAGAGGGGAAGTCGATAGAAAAATTCCAGTATGGCAAATGATAAAAATGAACAAAAAAGCAATATTAACAAAAGCTGAAAAATTACAAAAGCTAATCAAGTACAAAACAACGATTGAAAAAAGTGTATCGCAAATTGGCGGTGGTAGCTTACCTGGGCAAGAATTAGAAACTTTTGTAATAGGAATTGATGAAAAGCATATGCCTTTAGGTCAAGAAAATTTTAGGAAAATATTAAGAGAAAGTACCCCTTCCATTATCGGCAGAAGCGAAAATTCGAAATTATTATTTGACCTAAGGACAATACATTCAAATCAAATCAAAACTTTAGCAAGTATAATTAACAATATTAATACATAATTGTATTCACATTATTGCATTTTTCATACAATTATACGATAAATACTACATTAAACCTGTTAGAAAATTACATGAGTCGTTCATTGCTTTTTGACTTTTATCCAAGACTCCAACCTGTGAAAAAAAGCCATGCATTACTCCAGTAAATTCAATAAGTGATGAGCAAACATTTGCTTCTAATAACCGATTGTGGTACTCAACACCTTCATCATACAAAGGGTCGTGATCGGCAACAATAATCATTGTTTTTGGTAAATCTGTAAAATCGGGATATTTCATTGGACAAACATATGGATCATTTAAATCTGCAGGGCTATTTGTATATTGCTCCCAAAACCATTTCATAACAGGAGCCGTAAGAACATAACCTGAGTCGTTCGCAATATACGATTTTCGAGTAAAATTAGAATCCAAACAAGGATAAATCAATAATTGAGATTGTAATTTAAACACTGCTTCATCATGAGTCTTTAGAGAAACAGCTGCAGCCAGGTTTCCTCCAGCGCTATCTCCTCCTACCGAAATCCTTTTTGGGTCTATGTCCAACTGATCTGCATTTTCATACACCCATTTGGTTACACCGTAGCAATCATTAAATGGTCCAGGATATTTCGTTTCTGGCGCAAGTCGATAATCTACTGATAAAACAGCAAATCCAGACCCTAAAGCTAAATGGCGAGCAGTTCCATCTGAGCCATCAACACTACCTATTACCCATCCCCCTCCATGAAACCAAACTATTATTGGTAGCGTTTTATTTAATTCCGGCTTGTACAATCTACAAGGAACACTTACATCATCCAAGATAATATTCATATCTTTTACAAAAGGTAATTCAGGACCGGGTAAACGAGGTCGAGATGCATAATTTTCCCGCGCTTCAGATGGCGTAACAGTATTAGCTGGGGGTAAGTTTAGAGCCTTTATTTGTTCTAACAATTGTTGTGATTGTTCATCTAATGCCATTAAACTACCTTTCTTTTCAAACTTGTACCAAATTAGGTCTTATTTTCCAATATTCTGTTCTATCCTCAAACGCTTTGGCCAATTGCAACACACTTGCTTCCTGTCTATATCGACCCACTATTTGTATCCCTACAGGAAGGCCATCTTCAGTAAAACCACAAGGAACAGAGATAGCTGGATGGCCAGTAGCGGTAATGTAATAACACGATTTCATCCAATCTATATAATTTCCCATTTTGTGACCATTAATTTCTTTTACATATTCTTCTGTTACAGGAAAAGGAGGTACTTGGCTTACAGGGAAAATCATAAATTCATAAGTTTCCATAAATGATCGAATTGTCTCAAATAGTTCTGCTTGTTTAACTTCAGCTCGACCTAAATCCAAGGCGGAAAGCCTTAAACCTTCTTCAGTATTCCATATTACGGTATCTTTTAATTGATCTCTATGAGTCGTTAATTTCTCAAAATGAGATGTTGCCATACCATATGCTCGTTTAGTTTCAAAAACCTCTCTTGCTAAAGAAAAATCTGGACAGATTTCATCTATTTCAAATCCTAATTCTTCAAAAACAGCTTTATGTGATTCAATAACTGTTTTTGTTCGCCCATCTACAGGAAGCCCATCAAAATCGACACTCCATGATATTTTGATATTTTTAAAGGATCTCTCAGTTAAAGATTTACTAAAATCTATCTTATCGCTTAATGAAACAGGTGCTCTCAAATCAGGGCCTGAGATAACTGTTAACATTAATGCTAAATCTTCAATATTTCTAGCCATGGGACCTTGTACAGATAAAGAAGACCAAGGCTGATCTGAAGGCCACGTTGGAACCCTTCCTACTGAAGTTCTAAAGCCTATCACATTACAAAAATTAGCTGGATTTCTCAACGAACCGCCTAGATCACCACCATCAGCAATCGGTGTCATACCACACGCCAAAGCTACTGCAGATCCGCCACTACTTCCACCACAAGTTTTCGTTAAATCGTAAGGGTTCAATGTAGCCCCAAAAACTTGATTAAATGTTTGAGAACCTGCTCCAAATTCTGGCGTATTCGTTTTCCCTAATGTTACTGCCCCAGCTTCTTTTAATCGTTGAACTATCAAACCATCTATCTCAGGTATATTATCTTTGTATAAAGGTGATCCATATGTAGTCCGCAAATCTTTAGTTGGGACCAAATCTTTATGTAACACAGGTATGCCAAACAACAATGGCAATTCATGATTCTGAGGTTTTGCGTCTAGTTTATTAGCTGTAGCCAAAGCTCTATCAAAATCTGTAGTAACTACTGCATTTACTTGAGGATTATATTTTTCAATTTGTTTTATATGACACTCGACTATTTCTTTAACAGAAACTTTTCTGGATTTGATTTTCTCAGAAAGCTCAGAGATTTTAATCCAACATAATTCTTGACTATCCATATGACACCACCACTAATTACTAATTGCTGAATCAACAATTTCCAAAGCTTTAGATATATCAGATTCTTCAATACCATAATGTGTTACCAATCTAACTCTATTAGTATCAGCATGTGATACTAATAAACCTTTATCCTTAAGATCAGAAATAAATTTAGTGATAGGTTTCGCCAAAACCTCAACAATTACAATATTTGTCTTAATCATAGTAGGCTCTACTTGCAATCCATCGATTTCCGCTATACCTTGTGCAAGGGTTTTTGCATTTTTATGATCTTCACTCATCCGATCAACCATAGTATCTAATGCGACAACGCCAGCTGCTGCAAATATTCCAGCTTGACGCATTCCCCCTCCCAGCATTTTTCTATTTCTTCGTACTTCAAGAATTGTTTCTTCGCTACCGCAAACTATAGAACCAATCGGACAACTAAGACCTTTTGACAGACAAAAAGTAATTGTGTCTGCATTTTCAACTAACTTATCTGGGGTAACTCCTAAAGCTAGCGCAGCATTAAAAATTCTAGCTCCATCAATATGAACTTTCATATCTCTTGAGCGGGCTAATTGTGATATTTCTTTCATATGATCAAGCCCTATTACTGCTCCACTACACCTATTGTGTGTATTTTCTATTACAACCATTTTAGTTCTAGGTACATGAATATCATCTCCCCTTATAACTAATTCTAATTCATTTAAATCAAAGGTACCGTCATCTTTATTTTCAATAGGTCTTATTTGTATGCCTCCAGTAACTGCTAAATTTGCAACTTCGTAAAGTAAGAGGTGAGATTTATTTCCTACTATAACTTCATCTCCTCTTTGGCATTGAGCTAAACTTGCAACTAAATTACCCATGGTGCCACTAGCAACTAATACTGCGGACTCCATTCCAAATATTTGTGCAGCTTTAGCCTCCAAAGCGTTTACAGTGGGATCTTCTCCATAAACATCGTCACCTAATTCAGCTCGATATATTGCTTCACGCATTTCATCGGTGGGCAAACTAACAGTATCACTTCGTAAATCAATGATCTTATTCATATCCAAATCACTCCTAAAAACCTATGTTATCAATTGGTATGTATTATAGAAAAAAACAAAATAATATAAAATTACTTTTGAACCTGACAAATATTGAAAGAACAAAATAATGCAAAAAAGTATTGAATTTCTATCGGAGAATTTAACATTAGAAGGTGTTATTTCAATACCAGAATCTAAAGATAATATCCCTTGCGTTATACTATGTCACCCCCACCCTTTATATGGTGGAGATATGTACAACAATATTGTTATAGATATCGCACAAAATTTATACCAACTAGGGATTGGTTCTTTGTTATTCAATTTTCGTGGTGTGGGAAATAGTGAAGGCACTTTTGATAATGGCAAGGGAGAAGTTACTGATATTATTTCTGCGTATAAATATATAGCCACCCTACCTACTATTAACCAAGCTAAAATAGGTATCGCTGGATATTCTTTTGGAGCTTCAACTACTTTTAATTTATTTCTTCAAATTCAAACAAACAATATAGATATTAATATTGAATCTTTTGCGTTTATAGCATGCCCTTCCAATAATCTACAAAGTCTTCTTTTATCGAATACTAATTCAAATATAAACTTTGCAGATCAAATACTATCTATAAAAAAGCTTTTCGTTTACGGGGATTTAGATGAATTAATTGAACAAGACCTTTATAACACTATGCTTAGAGATTTTTGCAAACCCTCTGAAATTATAAAAATAGACCATACCGATCATTTTTTTTCCAATGAAATCCCTCAGCTATCAAATAAAATTGGTGATTTCTTTAACAGTACCTTAAAATAAATAAAATATTAATAAAATGATACAGGAAATACTTTGGAACAAAATAAATCTTGGTTGCTAGACATTTATATGGTAGGTGTAATGATATTTGTCCTGGCAATCGATCAATTTACCAAATGGATAGTTAAAGAAAATTTATATATCGGACAGTCTATTCCTGAAGAGGGATTTTTTCGATTTACACACACACTCAATACCGGAAGTGCTTTCGGTTTATTTCGAGGGCAAACTACTTTTTTACTAATTGCTTCAATAGTGGCAATAGTTATCTTACTACTATATTTCAAGAATTCTGATCTACCTCCATTAATTTTGCGTACCTGTCTTGGCATGCAAATTGGAGGGGCATTAGGTAATCTATTAGAGAGAATTACTATAGGACATGTTACAGATTTTATTGACGTTGGACCATGGTATATTTTCAACATTGCCGATAGTGCAATAGTAATCAGTATCTTTATCATCATTTGGGCATATATAAAAAATCCCACAGTAGAATCTAATGAAGGTAATGATGAAACAGCAAACGATAAAAACTGAATATAAATACACAAAGATATCACCAACAAGAGTCGATTTATTTGTTGCAAAACAATTTCCATATTTGTCTCGCAATAAAATCCAAAGAATGATTACAAATAAACAAATCTTAGTAAATAATTTGCCGATTAATCCATCATTTTCAGTTCCAGACTCTTTTAATCTTTTAATAAATTTTGAAAATCAAAAAGAATTTGTTTTAGAGCCTGAAGATCTTAAAATACCCATTGTATATGAAAATGAACACATAATTGTTGTGAATAAACCTGCAGGAATGGTAGTACACCCAGGTGCTGGAAATTTTCATGGCACGTTAGTAAATGGACTCATCAAACTCTATCCAGAATTGGCAAACATTGGTGATAAATATAGACCCGGTGTAGTTCATAGATTGGATAAAGACACATCAGGGGTAATACTTATAGCCAAAACAACACTTGCCCATAGTGATTTATCATCACAATTAAAAAATAGAAAAGCAAAAAAATCTTATTATGCTTTAGTCAAAGGTACTCCCAAAGAGGATAAGTCAAGAATTGAAGGACCAATATCAAGAAATCAAAAAAATAGAAAAAAAATGTCTATTAATTCTTATGGTAAAGAAGCTTTTACATATTACGAGACAATTAATAAATTCCAAAATTACACACTAATTTGCGCCCAACCTGAAACAGGACGAACTCATCAAATTCGAGTACATATGGCCGCAATAGGGCATCCTATAGCTGGCGATAAGCTTTATGGTGGCAGAGTAGATTTTCTAAAACGACAATTTTTGCATGCTTATTCAATAACAATTAAAATACCAGAATCAAATAATATTGAAACATTTACTGCAGAGTTACCCAACGATCTAACATATACCTTAGAAAACTTAGTATAATATTCTAAAAAATACACAAATATAGGCTCTAATATCTATGACAATAAATAAACCAAGATCACGATTTGCTCCAAGCCCAACAGGTGAACCACATGTAGGTAATATGAGAACAGCTATTTTCACATGGTTGTTTTGTCGCCACTATGGAGGTGAATTCATATTACGAATTGAAGATACAGATCAAGCTCGAAAACAAGATGGAGCTCTGGAATCAATAATTACTGGATTGAAATGGCTAGGGTTAGATTGGGATGAAGGCCCGGAAATAGGCGGTTCCCATGGCCCCTACATGCAGTCAGAAAGATTAGAATTGTATCAAAATGCAGCCAATCTACTGATTAATAATGACTGGGCATACAAATGTTATTGTACGCCAGAAGAATTAACTCAAATGAGACTAAATCAACAAAAACAAAAACTTCCACCTCAATATGACCGTCGTTGTAGAAATGCAAATAATTCAGATAAAGAAGCTAAAAACTTACCCTACGTAATTAGATTTAAAATACCTGAAAATATAAATACAATCGTAGTGGATGATTTAATCCGAGGAAAGGTTGAGTTTCAAAACACTCTGTTAGATGATTTTGTATTATTAAAATCGGATGGCTATCCAACTTATCACCTAGCAAATGTTGTGGATGACCACGAAATGGAAATATCACATGTATTAAGAGCCGAAGAATGGCTTTCTAGTACTCCTAAACACCTTCTTCTATATAATGCTTTTGGCTATACGCCTCCAGCTTTTGCACATCTACCAATGATATTAGGTAGCGATAAATCAAAACTTTCAAAACGCCACGGGGCTACCTCTATACTTGAGTACCAGACTAATGGGTATCTTCCTGAGGCTATGCTAAATTTTTTAGTTTTATTGGGTTGGTCACTTGATGATAAAACTGAAATTTTTTCTATCGAAAATCTAATCGATGTATTTACTATAGATCGAATCGGAAAATCTCCATCTATATTCAATACAGAAAAGCTCAATTGGATGAATAGTCAGTATATAAAAACTTCTAGTGATAATTATATTACTGCATCTATAGCTAATGAATTAGATGTTTATTGTAAATCTAATAAAATTAAACTAGAAACACCAATCACTCAAGATAGTGTAAAAACGGTGTTAGAAATCTTAAAAGAACGAATTAAAACAATTAACCCAGAGGAAATTTGGCCAGTATGCAACTTCTTCTTTGAAACTCCAGAACCAAATGAACAACAGCGGCTACTATTAAAATCAAAAGCATCCTTACCGCTAGAAATATATAAAGAAGCAATTACTATAATCAATAATATCGATGATTTTACAGAACATAAAATAGAAACCTCATTACGCGATTTATTAGAAAAACATCAATGTAAACCTCGGGACTTATTCGGTACAATAAGAATAGCTATAACTGGTAAAGAAGTATCCCCACCATTATTTATTACTTTTGAATTATTAGGAAAAAAAAGATCTATTGAAAGAATGCAAAACTTTATGGAATATTTAAGCGTTGCAACATAATCAAGCATACAATATAATATTCCCGAGGCCTAACATGCCTTTAATACATATATTTAGTTTTTTTCACAATTCCGTGGGAGGAAATCTAGAATGACTTATATCATTGCCGAACCTTGTGTTGATCTAAAGGACCAATCATGTATTGACGTCTGTCCTGTTGATTGTATTTATGGTGTAGACGAAGGAGATGATCGACAGTTGTACATAAATCCAGACGAGTGTATAGACTGTGCTGCTTGTGAGCCGGTATGTCCTGTAAATGCTATTTTTGCAGAAGAAGATGTACCAACCAAATGGGAAGGTTGGATCAAAGTAAATTACGATTATTTCGATGATGCTGATTCAGCTCGTCAACAAGTAAATGATCTTAAACCAGCCTAATAACTAAACAATTCATTGAATATACCAGAAGAAATTAAATTACTTCCTGATGGAATTCACATATTATGGAACGACGGGGTTTGGTGTTCGTACGAATATCGAACGGTTAGGTTTCAATGTGGATGCGCCCACTGTGTAAACGAAATGACTGGTGTCAGAGTGATTTCTCTATCTGAAATTAGTTCTGATATTCAGGCTATAGATTACATGTATATTGGCAAATATGCAGTCCAGTTCTTATGGACGGATCTACACACAACAGGTATTTATCCTTTTGAAACTCTTCGCAAGTTATGTGAAACTCAAAATCAATAAGTTATATAAAGTATTTATCATTTTTATAGATTATTAATTGATCTTTGACTAAGGATTCCAAAATCAATTTTATTCTGTTACTAGAAATTTTATTTTCATTTTTTTCATTTAATAAAATATTTATCTCATCTATAGAAACTTTACCTTTTTGATTAATGTATCTAATTAAAACACCACGATAATATCTATTTGATAATACAAAGGATTCTTTCTTAGCGTTTCTGCTTACTTTTCTTAACCTCAATTCACTAGAACCATAATCCATTAAAGCATAGTTCCATTCTCTAGGATTGTTCCTATCTAACACTAAATCTGCAATTCTATATATTTGTTTATCAGGTATGTTTTCGATATCAGGAAAGAAAAAATGTTTAAGAACTTTTCTAATGTTGGTTTCTACAAATGCTATCGGATAGTTATAGATGAAACATTTGAGTGCTGCAGAAGTATATTCTCCAACACCTGGTAACGTTTTTAGTATATCTATATCATTTGGGAAAACACCTCCATATTTTACTTGAATAATTTCAGCTATTTTCCTCAAATTTAAAGCCCTTTTCCAATAACCTAATCCATTCCATAATTCAAATAATTTCTTATTATCAGCACCAGCCAAACTCGAAAAATTCGGATATGTATTTAAAAATTTATCGTAAAAATTTAACACTCTTGAAACCTGTGTCTGTTGCAACATTATTTCAGAAACTAAAATAGAATAAGGATCAAAGGTTTTACGCCAAGGTAAATCTCGACGATTAAACAAATACCACGAATTTATTATATTTTTAAATTCTTCTACTTCCACAAATAAACCTTCATTTATTAATAAAATACTGCTTCTGAAGCGCCTCCATCAATTGCTATATTTTGCCCCACTATTGAAGCTGCTCTATCTGAAGAAAGAAAAGCAGTTAAATCAGCAATTTCATCTGATCTTATAAACCTACCCATAGGAATACCTTGAAGTTCTTGTGCTTCCACTTCTTCTAAAGACTTATTTTCTAAATTGGCTGTTGTTTTCATTCTTTCTATACGTCTTGGAGTATTGGTAATACCAGGCAAGATAACATTTACACAAATTCCGTCTCCTACAACTTGATTTGCTAACTGTTTTCCAAAATTAGCTAACGCTGCACAAACAGGTCCATTATCCATAGCATAAGGTCTATAACCTCGAGATCCCATACCAGCAATTAGTATTACTCTACCCCATTGCCTTGATTGCATATCAGGAATAGCCTTTCTTGCGCAGTGAAAACTACTCATAAATTTTACATCCATGTGATCTGACCAATCTTTTTCCTCCAGCGAGAAAAAAGTACCACCACCAGGTTGATTTGCAGAACACACAAGAATATCGACACCTCCTAAATTTTCAATAGCAAAATCCATAATTTTATCACACTCAGATTTTAGTTTTAAATCTCCAGTAATACCTATTACTTTTCCATTAGTTTGAGATCGTATATAAGATACTGTATTATCTAAATTCTCTTGACCTCGAGCGCAAATTAAAACATCTACGCCTTCCTTAGATAAAGTCAAAGCTATTTCTCTTCCTATACCTTTACTACCTCCAGTAATAACCGCGCGTTTTCCTGAAATGTTTAAGTCCATTTGCATATTCCTCTCATATAATGAATAATCAGATCGATAAACATACATATGTTAAATAATTTTGTTAAAAAAATCTGCTTAATTATTCTAGCAGTACAGGTGTACTCCTAATGGGCATGAACTGCAATTTAAAAAAACGTTTCTTTTCAGAGGACGAAGCAAAAAATGCAGCCTTAGAATATGGCCGTATTTTCTTTTCTAAGGAAACTTTAGGTTATTACAAATGTAATATTCATCGGTGCTGGCATTTAGGTCATGTTCAAAAAGACGTGCCATACCATATTCGAATCCAAAGATTAATAGATACTATTGATAC
>VFGE01000017.1 GCA_009392515.1 SAR202 cluster bacterium
TATAGGTAACTGCCCGTTTTATATCAGCCTTACGGATAGGTATCGTATAATCTCCTTCTGGAACTTCGCCACGTACAAGCCTATAGGTTTTTTTGTGTTCAAGGAAAACAACAGGGTCATTATCTCTAATCGCAGATTTTAAAAGACCTTTCGTATCATAAGGATTTGAAGGAGTAACAACTTTGAGACCTGGTGTATGAGCAAAATACGCTTCAACACTTTGTGAGTGATATAACCCACCTCTAATACCACCACCATATGGAGCCCGAATAACCATAGGTAATCCTACACTACCTTTTGTTCCATATCTGATACGTGCTGCTTCTCCTATTATTTGATTGACAGCAGGCCATATAAAATCAGCAAATTCAATTTCAGCTATTGGACGTAAACCTTTAATTGCTGTACCAATTGCAATTCCAGCAATTGATGCTTCAGCTAAAGGGGTGTCAATAACTCTAGATTCACCAAATTCTTCAACAAATCCTTGAGTCGCTAGAAAAACTCCACCTCTTGCTCCTATGTCTTCCCCCATAATTATCACATTTTGATCTCGGATCATTTCTTCGTGCATAGCTTCGTGTACAGCTTCAATAACAGATTTTATTGCCATAATTAACCTCTTTACTCCTCACTGTAAACATGTTCATAAAAATCGTCAGCTTTAGGGAAAGGAGCTGCTTCAGCAAATTCAGTTGCTGCATTAACTTCTTTCTTCGCATCATTTTCGAATTCTTTATTTTGTTCTTCAGATAGAATTCCATTTTTCATTAATTTATCTTTAAGTAATTTTAAAGGGTCATATTTTTTAGCTTCTTCTACTTCTGACATATCACGATAACGAGTATCATCATCATCACTGGTATGAGGCATGTATCGTTCAACTTTAGCTTCAACCAATGTAGGTCCTTCTCCCTTAAGGCAACGATCTACTGCCTCTTTCATAACTTTAAAAACTTGGAGAGGGTCAGTTCCATCAACTGCAATGCCCGGCATACCATAGGCTGCGCCTCTAATAGCTATGTCCTCGATAGCCATTTGTTTAGATATTGGTACCGATATAGCATATTTATTATTTTCGCAGAAGAATATTATTGGTAGTTTATGAATGGCTGCAAAATTCATAGCTTCATGAACTTCACCTTGACTTGCACCACCATCACCAAAGGTTGTTATAGTAACTGTTTTGTCATTTGTAACTTTGGAAGCTAAAGCATGGCCTACTGCATGAGTAACTTGAGTGCTTACGACATTTGAAAAATTATAGAGACCTAATTCAGGGATTGCTCCTTGGTTAGCGAATTGCCTAGAACCACTAAATGGTTCTCCTTCTTTTGCAAGAAATCCACACAAGGTTTCTACTGGTTTAACTCCGGCTGAAATTACCATAGCTAAATCTCGATAATATGGATAATAAGCTGCATTTGGAGCTGTTCGTAAAGCCCAAACTGCACCCATTTGAGCAGCTTCGTGACCTTGGCAGGATGCTACAATTGCTGCTTTGCCTTGTCTATTCATCATCCATATTCTTTCATCTAATGTTCTAATCAGTAACATATTGGAATAAATTTCAAGTAAGTCCTCTTGAGTTAAACCTAACTTAGCAAGTTCAGGAGCGGAATATAAGTCTCCTGTAGTTTTCTTTTTATTTCCACGGGTTGTTGCCATAGTTTAATCTCCTTAATAGCCTAGTACATACAAGACTTTAATGGTTGCCTACAAGAATTATACAGTATCCGGAAAAAGAATCACAACAGATTAGGTGGTAAAACAATATAAAAAACATTAAAGTATATATATAAACTTATCGTTCGGATGGGAATTATGGAGAAAATTAAGTATAGTTTATTTGTGTTTTCACTAATAGCACCATCGTTAGCCGCTGTTATATATTTAAGTGCTTCACTTGCTACAATAAATATAGAAAACAGAATCAATAATTCCTCACAACTCGTAGAAGAAGAATTATGGGAATCAACAGCCCTACTTTTATGCCCCCTACACTAATAAAGCTTAAACACCTAGTTTACTTACGGTTCTCTGGTTTTTTATGTCTACAAATTTTCTTATGTTTGTAGTATATTTGCTACTTAGAACTGTTCTACAGAAATGGACCATTATATGAATATTTTTAATACTTACGATAAGAACATTATCACTTTTGTATTTTTCGCACTGTTTTCTCTATTACTGTTTTTCCATATGCATACGGGGAGCATTGTTCACGCCCAGCCAAGTGGCGAGGTTGTTAATTTTCCCGATCGTCAGTTCGAAATTGCTGTACGTGAACAAATTGGCAAAATGAGTGGAACAATTGATTCTTCAGAATTAATGTTCCTTGATGAACTAGAGTTAGAAAGCAGAGGAATACGTGATCTTACAGGTATTGAGTATTTTCCAAACCTCGATAATCTTCGCGCAAGTAACAATAATATTACAGATTTAAGTCCTTTGATCGGACATCCAAGTATCCGAATCGTAAATTTGGGAGACAATCTTATTTCTGATCTATCTCCATTGGCACAAATACCTAACCTTGAATGGGTCTATTTATGGAACAATAGAATTTCGGACCTGTCTCCTTTAAAGGGAACTCAAATTCGCACACTATACCTCAACAATAATATGGTTAGCGACTTATCTCCAATAGCTGAAATGAATAGATTAGAAGATTTGGGGATTTCAGAAAATCCAAGCATCAATAATGTTGAAATGTTACAACCTCTTACCAATTCAACAATTGAACGACTTGATCTTGACGGACTGCGTATAAGATCCCTTGGACCTATTACAACTATGCTCAATCTTAAACGTCTAGATATCAATGGCACACAAATTACTGATATCGCTGGAATTGATAAACTTACAGGTCTTGAAGATCTTAGTATTTCAGGTTTGAGGTTAAACGATTACAGCCCTATAAAAAATCTCCCCTTCTTGGAATGGTTATCTATCAGTAACACTAATTGGACCACCGAACAAATAAATAATCTAGTTTCTCCTGGAAGTTTTCAGTATTTAAAAGGACTTACATGCTACCAATGTAATCTAACAGATATATCTTTTGTAAAAAATCTTCCTTATATTGAACGACTAGAACTTTTCGATAATAAAATTTCTGATATTTCACCCGTTTACGATTTACAATATCTGAACTCTTTAACATTAGAAAGAAACCAAATTCGAGATATTACTGGTTTTGCAGAAATGATAGGTTTTGGTTACGACTCATACATAAGAGTGTATGATAACCCATTAACAGCAGAGTCTATTGAAGTAGCAAGGAATATGGAAAGTCGTGGTGTTTTCATAGAATATCCACAATTTGCAACACCAACCCCCACACCATTACCAACACCTACACCCACGCCTCCAGCTAACGCAGTACTCTTTAATGATTACAATTTGGAAAAAGGTATCAGGAAAGAAGCTGGCTTAGGGCAAAATGGCTATATTTTGAGGAAAGATGTTGCTGAAATAACTCGGTTAGAATTAGATAATCTTTCCATATATGATATTTCTGGAATAGAACAACTACCAAATCTTACCAACTTAAGGCTTCCAAACAATAATATCACTGATATTTCTCCTCTTAAGAATGCAAAGAAATTAAAAAAATTAAAGCTGAATAACAATAGTATACGAGACCTATCCCCATTATATGAATTGAAACTAGAAAAGATTGATGTTTTTGGAAATAATATTTCAGACCTTAATTTGAATCCTGCAAATCTCAAACACATAATAGACTTAAATATTGGTGACAATAATTTTAATGATGCAAATCAATTGTTTGAAGTTCTAGGCCAACTCGAAAATGTACAGAAACTAGGGCTCTTTAATATTGAGCCTATGGATAATCTAGGATGGATGTCTAATGGAGTTTTTAACACTGATTCTGGTGAAGAAGGTTTATGGAGACTTAATATTATCGGCACTTCAATAACTGATATATCGGACTTATCATCTCTTTCTAATTTCACTGATGGTATATCAGTTGAAGGAGAAGAACCAAGATTTGCTTACAACAGTGAATGTTTGAGTGATGAATCTAAAGAAAAGGTACAAAGTTTTAAAATTGACACCAATGACATGCCAGATCCTAATAATTGTGGATTTCATAACACAACTTCCAGTAATCAAAACTTTAACAACAATCAAAACTTTAATAACAATATAGGTTTCCCAACTTTTAACGGTGGTAGCTTCTTTCAAGATCCTCAATTAGAACAAGCAATTATGCAAGAAGTGGGATTTTCTTATGCCATGTTAAGTGACTTAAATGCACTTAGCGGTATAAATTCGATTAATTTGTCTGGGAGACAAATTTATAGTCTTGAAGGTATTCAAACTTTGATGAATTTGACAGAAATAGATATATCAAACAATAACATTGAAGACCTATGGTGGTTAGAGCCATTATATAATTTGGAGCATATAAATATATCTAACAACCCTATCTATGATATCGGAATGTTACGTAACTTCCCACGATTACGATGGTTAGATATGAGTAGAATAAATAACAATAATTTATGGGATTTAACTGGAGGCAACCTAGGTAGCAGCCTTGAAACATTGATTGTCTATCAATCTGGAATAGATGATAGTCATATGGATGCTTTAACCAACCTTTATAATTTACGTGAATTTATTGCACCAGAAAACAATATATCTCGAGTTGATTCCCTTCGTGGATTAAACAACTTTGCAAATGGCGGGCAAATTATATTGAGCAATAATGGAATTTATGATTTAGGCCCTCTATATGACAATCCAAGTTTATGTTGTGGCCTTATATTAGAAATTATGAACAATCCTCTTAATCAAAATTCTTATGACAATATTGCAAATGAATTACGACGTCGAGGAGTAGAAGTTATTCTAGGAGAAGGTCAATATACGAACAATCAAAATTATAGTAATCAAACATCAACCACTTTTTTGGGAACTGATATTGGGTATACTGGTGGTGGAGACGGAACTTCATTTTTCTATGAAGAAGAAGGAAACAGTAGAGGGTTTTTATTCAATGTTGATAGTACCCCAGAATGGGCAACCAGCTTGGGTTTGAATGACCTTAACACACTACTCGACCCAACAGTTATTGCGATATTTGGTATATTTATAACTCTTTTGGGAACTGTTGCCCAAATGGCAAGAGGAAGATAATTTATTAATATTAATGTATAATGTTTAAAAACTTGTAATGGGAGAATCAAATGAGCGTTTTAATAGGAGCAATAAAAGCATTATTTCGAATGTTGAAAAGATTAATTGCAACAGCCTTTGTTTCAGCACCTTTCCTAGGTGGAGGAGGTTACTCCTGGATTGAAGAGATATTACCTCAATGGGCTGCATTCTCTCTTATGGGTGTTGGAATATTCCTTTTGATGTTTGGAACTTATGTCAGTCTTATGTCGGCTTTCCCCACACCTTCACTAGTTGCCGGTGAAAGCGTCCTTGTACAAAGACGTCCAAGCATGAAACCTGCTTTTGCAAGAATGTTTATGGGTTTTCCAATAATATGTGTTGCAGTTTATATGTTTGGATATACCATGCTTCCTTATCTATATCCTTCAGTAATTTTAATTATAGGTTTATTTTATTTCTTTAAAGGAACAATGAAGTACCTAAGAAACTTACACTTAAGTTACACTGTTACAGACAGAAGAGTTGTACAAATGTATAAGTTCCTTACTTTAAATACTGCCGAACTTCCTGTTGCAAGATTAATTTCAATCTCTGAAAGCCGTAACTTTTTTGAATTATTAACTGGGCGAGGTAGTGTCATAGCAGCAAGTGGTATTGGGCGTGATCAAACTATCAAAATGGAAGAGATAGATAACCCTGCACCAGTCGCAGAAACACTACGTGGATTGCTTAACGCCGCATAATAACAGTGTTTAAAACAAATTTAATGCATTTTCACTGATAAGGTTATAATGATAAACATCTACGCTTCGAAAAATATTGGCCAGAGATCACTTAATACCTTTTTTTTCATACTTATTACTATAATTTTCTATAGTTATTCTTTTTCAGCCACAGTCGAAGCTGGTTATTCAGAACAACCACAATCATTGGTAGCAATAGAAGATCCTGTTCTAGAAAACTGGATACGTAACCGTTTAAACAAACCTAATGGTGAAATAACAGCAAGTGATTGGCTGGGTATAACAGAAATTGAACTTGAAGAAGCAAATCTTACTAGTTTGGCAGGGTTAGAAAATGTAACAAATCTAACAAGGGTATATGTTCGTGACAATAGAATTACAGATCTACCCCCATTA
>VFGE01000018.1 GCA_009392515.1 SAR202 cluster bacterium
AGAGGTTAGACATCTTGGGCACCAATTGATTATTTTTTCACCTCGATAAATTCTACCTTTATTATATAAATTCACAAAGGTAGTTCTCACCGCAAGGCTCGGGCCTTCATCTAAAGTAAAAGACTTTCTAGACCAATCACATGAAGCTCCTAAACTGTTAAATTGTTCATCAATAATGCCACCATATTTATCAACCCATTCCCAAACGTGTTCAAGAAACTTTTCTCGACCAATTTCATGCCTAGATACACCTTGAGTATCCATTAGCATTTTTTCAACAACAACTTGAGTAGCAATCCCAGCATGGTCGCTACCTGGGAGCCATAATGTCGATTTACCTTTCATACGATTCCAACGAATTAAAGCGTCCTCAATCGCTGTAGTTAATGCATGGCCATAATGTAAAGTTCCAGTAACATTTGGAGGGGGCATTATGACAGTAAATGGATCTTTATTATCATCCATATCTGGTGAAAAAAGGTTTTTTTCCTGCCAATATGAATAAATTATTTTTTCGACTTTATTATAGTCATATGATTTTGGAAATTCATTATCTGTTTGATTCATTGATTTTGTATCGATTTAAGATTTCATTATTTGCTTAAGTTTGTCCAAAATTATATTTGCAACTTCGTATTTAGATTGCAAAGGGTAATCTGTAAGAGTTCCTGATTTATCAATGATAGAAACTTTATTTGTATCTACAGCAAATCCTGCACCTTCAATAGTAACATCATTAGCTACTATAAATTCTAGATTTTTATTGTTTAATTTTTTTATTGCATTTTGTTCAAGATTTTCTGTTTCCGCAGCAAATCCTATTTTTTTTACCTTATCTGGAATATCTTGTAGAAAATCTTCATTTTGAACTAATTCAATATACATATCATGATCTTTTTGTTTTTTGATTTTATTATCAGCGATTTCTTTCACTCTGTAATCACTAATAGCGGCCGCCATAATCACAGCGTCTGCATTACTACATTCTAATAAAACTGAATCTCTCATTTCAGAAACTGTCTCTACATGAGAAACCTTAATACCAAAAGGATCTGGTAAATATTTCGATGCTGAGACCAAACTAACTTCAGCTCCTCTTTCTAGAGCAGCTATTGCTATACTATACCCCATTTTACCCGATGATCTATTTGAAATAACTCTAACTGGATCAATCGGTTCAGAAGTACCACCCGCACTAACAACAATCTTAAACCCTTCTAAATCTCCATGCTCTGCTAGTTTTAATTTGATATGGCTTATAATTTCTTGAGTTTCTAATAATCTCCCCCATCCTTCTAAACCAGATGCCATTCGACCATAATTCGGTCCAGCCATAGTAAAGCCACGTGTTTCCAAAATGCTAATATTTGATTGAACTATTGGATTATCATACATATTCGCATCCATAGCAGGTGCAACAATAACTGGTGCTGTAGTGGCAAGAACAGTTGTTGTTAAACTATCATCGGAAAATCCATGAGCAAGTTTAGCTATAGTATTTGCTGTTGCGGGACTTATAAGAATTAAATCAGCCATTTCTGCCAAAGCAACATGTTCTACACTAAATTTGGATTTTTCATCAAACATCTTAGTAATAACCGGTAAATGTGTGATACTTGTAAAGGTTAATGCACTAACAAATTGTTGAGCAGAATCAGATAATATCACATATACATTAGCACCAAGTTGTATTAATTTACTAGCCAGATCAACAGATTTGTAACAAGATATACTTCCTGTTACTCCTAATATTATATTTTTATCTTTTAATATCGAATCGTTCATAAAGCATGTCTTTAAATATTTAAATTATAGATAATCCTTAAACCTTCTAAGGTTAAATTTTCATTCACATGATCGAAGATATCAGTAACATTGCTAAATAAAGTTGAAAGGCCTCCAGTACCAATTATTATAGGATTTGCTTCCATTTCTTCTGAAAATTTTTTAACCATTCCCTCTATCATGTATACATTCCCTAAAACTAAGCCTGATTGTAATGAAAGTGTAGTAGATTTACCAATAACATTTTCTGGAGCCAACAATTCTACTCTTTTCAGTTGAGACGTGTTAGAAAACAATGCATCAGCTGATAATCTAGCACCTGCTGCAATTGATCCACCTAAGTATTCACCTTTTTGTGATATAGCGTCAAAAACTGTAGCAGTTCCACAATCTACTACTATTGCTGGGCCTCCATACATATTAAACGCTGCTACTGCGTCTGTTATCCTGTCACTACCAACATCTCTCGGATTGTCATATAAAATTTTAATTCCAGTTTTAATGCCAGTACCAACAATTAGAGGATCTATTGAAAAAAGGTTTTGAGAAACAAGAGTAAATATTGGGTTTAAAGGGGGTACTACACTACAAATAACACAAGAATCGATATCACTAGTATTTATATTTCTTAAAGATAACAATGAATTTATTGAGAGCAAATACTCTTCTGCAAAACGGTTAGTGTCAGTATTTAAGCGAAATGAAGTAACGATATTTTCATTTTCAAAAACACCTATAGTTACATTCGTATTACCAATATCAATAGCAAAAAGCATATATTTATTAAACTCCTATTAAGTTATTTTTTAGTTATTTTAACATTTTAAGTAAATAAGTAAAAAGTTATTTTTGATCTTTTATTTTTTTAATTGCAAAAGGAATATTATCCGCTATATCTGAAGCCAACAAACCTCCACTTCCGTATTCATATTTTTTCAAAGTTGCACTCAATCCATGCAAATAGACGCCTAGTAATGCGGAATTTAAGATACTAACCCCTTGAGCCGAAAGAGATGCTATCACTCCAGCTAAAACGTCCCCGCTACCTGCTATAGATAAAAGAGACGTGGCAAATGGAGAAATATAATACTTATCAAATTTATCTTTTATTACGGTATACGGTCCTTTGGCAACTAATGTGTTATTTTCGTTATCATCATTACTTGTTAATTCATCGATTACTTGTTCAGATAATCTATATCTATCATTCAAATTGATATTTGTTATATTTATCTGCCCTAAATTAGCTAATTCTCCGAGATGTGGTGTTAGAATTGTATTATTTAAATTTATATTCTCGGCTCTAACTAATTCGGCTAAATTATTTATCCCATCAGCATCGATGATTAAATTAAATTGATTATTATATTTATTATGGCAATCAATTATGAATTTAATTATTTCCATACTTTCTTGTGATTTCCCCATACCGCAACCAATCAAGATTGAATCATAATTATAAATTTGTTTTTCAAGAACATTATAATTTGATGTACTTGATGAAATCATACCATTTGACTGTTCATCCAAATGGCAATAAGTTGATTCAGGTAAATAAGAACCGTATGTTGTTATCGCACTTTGAGTAGTAGCGATTGAAACTAAACCTACTCCTGCACGATAAGCGGATTTCCCTGCAAGAAATGCTGCACCAGGAAACTCTTTAGAACTTCCAATTATAAGTAATTTACCAAAAGTGCCTTTGTAGCTAGAATTTTGTCGAAGGGGTAATAGATTTTTAAAATCATTTATTTCTAACAAGAATTTATTTGTTACAATACGAGAATTCACTCCTGATTCTAAAATAAAATAATCATGAAAATATTGAATAGCGGGCAAATTGAATAATCCTTTTTTGGGATAATTAAGAGTTAGTAATATATCCGCGACTATTGCTAATTTATTATTCTCTAAAAACTTATTTTCATAAACCTCACCTGTGTCAGCATTTATTCCTGTGGGAACATCTATGGATATTACTGTATTATTATTTGAATTAGCATTATTTATTATATTTGTTAATATTGATAAATCTTTAGAAAGAGGTCGGTTCATACCGACTCCTAAAAGAGAGTCGACAATTATGTTAGCTGTTGCTAGTTTTTCAACTAACTGTTTTATAATAAAATTCGAATCAGAAAATTCATAGTATTCTATGTCTTGAGTTTTTTTACAGTCAGATAATTGCAATCTAACAAAATCCGGCAATCCAGACTTTTTATTAGTATATCTAAATATTGTTACTTTATATCCATCATTGGCTAAATAACAACCTGTCAATATACCATCATTACCATTATTTCCAGCTCCAGAAATGATTACAACATTACTGTTCGTTTTGTTAGTAAATTCTAAAGAAATATAGTTTGAAATCGACTGAGCTGCTTTTCTTATCAAAGAATTTGATGATTCCCCCATAGAATATGATTCTAATTCTGCTTGCTTAATATCTTCAACAGACAATATCTGAATCATTTGCACCTCTAATGTTTTATAGCAAGTGTCGAAGCAACTGCATAATTTCTAGAATGTGAAATTGTTAATTGTATTTCTTTAACTTTTTGCTTTTCAGCTATAGCTAAAGCATTTCCATGCAACAATATTGTCGGCGCTCTCCCGCGTTCACGAACAACTTCAATTTCAACCCATAAAAGCCCTCGTTTACCTGTCCCTAAGGATTTCATCATAGCTTCTTTAGCTGCAAACCTAGCTGCTAATTGAGGGAAACGACCTCGGCAATAATTCTGTTCTTGCTCTGTATAGATTCGGTTGAGGAATCGTTTACCCCATTTAAGACAGGCATTTTGAATTCTATCAATTTCTATTATGTCTATACCATTACCAATCATAAATATCCTACAATTATTTTATTTCTAATATCATTTCTATTTCTACCGGCCAATTATTTGGTAAAGCTGCTACACCTACAGCAGATCTAGAATGCTTGCCATATTCACCAAAAACTTCAACTAACAAGTCTGAGCAACCATTTGCAACTAATGGTTGTTGTGTAAAATCGGGAGAGGAATTTACCATACAAAATATTTTTACTATCCTAACAACGTTATTTAATGTACCTATTTCATTTTTAATTCTAGACAAAAGGTTTATGCCAGTTGTTTTTGCTGATTCATAACCTTCTTCTACTGACAAATTATCCCCTAATTTGCCTAATTTTAAATTACCATCTTGATCGGGAAGGGGGCCTGAACCAGATAAAAACAATAGGTTTCCAGTTCGAATTGCGGGTACGTAATTTGCTATTGGAACCTGAAGTTCTGGTAATTGAATATTCATTTTTTCTAACTGCTCATCAAAGTTTGCCATAATATTCTTCCTCATCATATATACCTAGGTAAAAATAATATTAATTTAATACTTGAGTTATTATAATGTAAATCAAAATTAAAAATAATAATCATTCTAAGAAATATCAAAGAAGAATATACAATGAGTGCCAATATCATAGATGGAAATAAAATAGCAAACGACATACGTAACGAAGTGTCTGAAAAAGTCACAACCATTAAGAATTCACAAAATAATATTCCTGGATTAGCAGTAGTATTAATCGGGAACAACCCTGCGTCTATGTCATATGTGAGAGGTAAAGAACGCGATTGTGAAATGGTAGGTATTAAGACCCGTACATTTAAAATAGATCAAAATACCTCAGAACAAGAAGTATTGGATTTAATTAAAAAGTTGAATATTGATAATAATTATCATGGAATTTTAACACAACTACCTTTTCCTAAACATATTGATGAAAGGTTAATTATCGATGCAATAAATCCTTATAAAGATGTAGACGGCATTGGAACAAATAGTGCTGGATTATTAAGTATCGATAAGCCCATATTTATACCTGCAACACCTTTAGGAATACAACAAATATTAATACGGTCCAAAATCGAAACTGCAGGAAAACATATAGTAATTTGCGGAAGAAGCAATCTGGTTGGCAGACCATTATCTATACTATTGAGCCAAAAAGGTATCGGTGGAAATGCGACTGTTACTCTTTGCCATACAAGCACTCATGATTTGAAAAAATACACCTTATCTGCTGATATACTAATTGCCGCTATCGGACAACCTAATGCAATAACTCAAGACATGATAAAACCTCATTCAACTATAATTGATGTAGGTATAAATAGAATTGAGGATTCTAATAAAAAATCTGGTTATCGATTAATTGGTGATGTAGATTTTGAAAAGGTTAAAAAAATAGCAAAAAACATTACACCTGTACCTGGTGGTGTAGGGCCAATGACAAGAGCTATGCTACTTAATAACACAATAAAAGCATACGATTTGCAAACAAATAGGAATTAATATTGGATATTTCAGAATTTGATTATAATTTGCCAGAAGAATTAATTGCACAATCCCCAATTAATAATAGAGATGAATCCAGGCTTCTTCTCCTAGACCGAGCAAAACAAACTATTTCACATCATATATTTAAAGAATTACCAGATTTACTAAATAAAAATGACGTACTTGTTTTCAATAATACTAAAGTTATGAAATGCAGATTAATTGGAGAAATTGTTGGAAGTAAACGAAAAGTTGAAATACTTTTTTTAAACCAAAACAAAGATGGCTATTGGGAATGTATAGGAAAACCAGGGCGTTATCTAAAAAATGAAGTTTTAGTTACTTTCGATGAAGATTTACGTGCAGAAATAGTAGCTAAAAATAGTGACGGGACAATGTTAGTAAATCTAAGCGATGATACAATGATTGAAAAATTAGGAACTATCCCATTACCTCCATACATAAATAATCATGAGCAAAAGAATACAGATAGATACCAAACTGTATATGCGACTGATACTCTTTTAAGTGCAGCAGCACCCACTGCTGGATTACATTTTTCAAATGAAATTTTAAAATCTATTAACCTAAAAGGCATTGAAAAAGTTGAACTCAGTCTACAAATCGGATTGGGAACATTTCAACCAATCCGTGTAGATAATATCCACGAACATAATATGCACAGTGAACAATGGATCATTAATGATGCTGCCGCACATTCTATCAACTCAGCCAAAAATAACCATAAAAGGATATTATCAGTTGGAACAACAGTAACTAGAACTTTAGAGAGTGCCTATTTGACAAGAAAAGATAAAAGTTCCACTAATATAAATTCCGGATCAGGCTGGACTGATTTATTTATAAAGCCAGGGTTCAAATTCAACGTTATTGATATGCTCTTAACAAACTTTCATCTGCCGAAATCCACTTTACTCGTTTTATTATCATCATTTGCTTCAAAAGATTTTATAATGGAGGCATATAATGAAGCAATCAAAGAAAAATATCGCTTTTATTCTTTTGGTGATGCAATGTTAATTATCTAAAGATTCTGGGTATAAACTATATAAAAGTTCTAAAAATGACTCTACAACTAAACTTCTATTAATAGAGTTCCGTACAATTGCAGAAGTAGGCAAAACAACATTATAATCTTCGATTATTTCTATTTCCTTTAAAGTACCAATTAGCAGTTCTTGCTCTACAGAATGTCTGGGTAAAAATGAAACACCCAATCCTCTTTCTATCATTTTCTTTGTCGCTTCTATGCTATCTAAATCCATAGTAACATTAGGCGCAATTCCAGCCTCTCGTACTACTCTGTTTATTAATACAAAATAACTAGAACCTTTGTCATAAAGTATTAGAGGTTGGGATGCTACATCATATATACTAGCTTGTCCTTCGAGTGCAAATTTATGAGATGGATCAGTTACTAAGACTATTTGTTCATCATAAAGGTGTCTAACTTGTAAATCAGGATGATATATTGAACGAGTTAATCCAATTTCCACTTCGTCCTCAAGTACCATGTCGACTATATCTGAGGATCTACCTGTTTTAATTGTAACATCAACTCCGGGGTATAATTCCCGAAATTTTTCTACAATGCTAGGTAGTACATATGCACATATAGCTCTTGCCGAACCAATTCTTATTTTGCCAACTGAATTACTATGTACCCCAAGCACAGCTTCTTTACCATCAGATATAAACTGTAAAATCCTCTCAGCATAAGGAACTAAAGCCTTACCGGCATCAGTAAGGCGAACACCCCTTCCTGTTCTTTGGAAAAGTTGCTCATTCATCTCTTTTTCAAGTGATATAATCCTAGCACTTAGTGATGGCTGAGTAAGGTCTAATATTTCAGCCGCTTTTGTAAAGCTTTGATGCTCAACGACTGCAATAAATGCTGAAATTTGAGATGTTTCCAATTTTGTTATCCGGAAATAAATAATAATTAAAAAGTATTTTTTTCTAAATAAATTATACTATTTTCTATTGAAATTTTCTATGTATGAATAATAATTAAACAAGTTAATAAAAGTACTATGTGAATTTATAATGTTTAAAATAAGAGGTAACTATGCAAAATACAATAAAACCATTGTCTGGCCAGGTGGCTTTAGTAACTGGAGGGTCTAGGGGAATAGGTAAACAAATAGCGAAAGACTTAGCTGAATTAGGAGCAGATATAGCTATAAATTACAACAATAGTAAACAAGCAGCACTACTAGTGAAAAATGAAATTACTAATAACAATGGTAAAGCAGAAATATATCAATGCAATGTCGGGAATAATTCTGCTGTAAATGAAATGATGAACACAATACAAAAACAAATGGGGAATATTAACATACTAATAAATAATGCTGGTATTTCTCGAGAACGTACTGTTCGAAATATGTCTTTAGATGAATGGGAAGAAGTAATTAATACCAATCTAAATAGTGTTTTTTATTGTAGTCAATCAGTAATTCCACAAATGATTGAAAATAAAAAAGGTACAATTATTAATATCGCATCTCTTTTGGGGCAAATTGGCAATATAGGTTTAGCTAATTATTCTGCAAGCAAGGGAGGGGTTCTCGCATTTACAAGAGGTTTAGCACTTGAATTAGCTCGTTACAATATAACAGTTAATTCTATATGTCCAGGGTGGATAAAAACTGATATGACCGACAGGATTCCAGAACAATTGAAAGAAGGAATTTTATCATCTATACCGCTAAAAAAGTTTGGAGAACCTGAAGATATTTCGGAAATGGTTAGTTATTTGATTCTAAAAGGGTCTTATATTACAGGAACACAAATTCATATTAATGGTGGACTATACATGTAGATTTTTAAATTATTCTTCTGTATTTTCAGCAGATGAGTCATTATTATAAATTTCACCATCTTCATCAATCCCACTATTTTGTAGAGTCGTTTCCAGAGCTGCTTCTTTTCCTTTAGCAGCCTTAGGTTGTGTATCTCTAGCATTTCTTAGAATAGGGTCCATAGAAGCAATTGACACTGTTTTATCATTTGTTTCCATATTAACAATACTAACCCCTTGGGTTCTTCTACTTAATATTCTTAATTCAGCTAAACTAGTCCTAGTTACTTGACCTTGCTCAGATATAATCAAAATATCTTCAGCTTCTTTCACCACTCTCGCTGTAGCTACTGGACCACTCTTACTAGTAATCCTAAAAGTAGCAACTCCATACCCTCCTCTATGAGCTGTACGATAGTCGTTTAGTGATGTTGGTTTACCTACTCCTCTTTCACTTATAACCAGAAGTTGCCCATCAGGATCCACAATATCCATTGCTACAACATAGTCACTATCTCTTAAACGCATACCTCGGACACCACCTGAAATTCTTGAGCTGGATCTTACTTCTGTAGAGTCAAATCTTATAGAAACACCATGTTGAGAAACCATCAACACATCAGCACCTCTATCTGCTAATCTAACAGAGATCAAATCGTCACCATCTTCTAAATCCATTGAATTTATTCCGTTGGCTCTTATGTTAACTATTCGCTTTAAGTCCATTCTTTTGATTTCGCCCAATTTTGTAGCAAATAATAAATCTTTTTCTTCTTCTTCTAAAGATTCAACAGCAAGTATAGTTTGAACTTTTTCATCTGGCTTTAAGTTCAAATATTGAACTAATGGGGTTCCACGAGTTGTTCTGGAAGTATCTGTATTGATTTGATACACCTTATTTTTATAAACTCTTCCTCTATCAGTAAAAAATAATAATGTGTCGTGATTATCACAGACAACTAGATCTTTTAACCAATCATCTTCCCTTGTTGTTTGCCCCTTAACTCCTTTGCCTCCGCGATGCTGCCTTCTAAATGTTGTTGCAGGTATAGATTTGATATAGCCCCGATTACTTAAGGTTATTATGGTTTCTTGGTGAGGTATTTGATCTTCCAAATTGAATCCGGATATTTCTTCAAGACTTATCTCTGTTTTGCGATCATCTCCAAACTTTTTCTTTAGTTCTTTTGTTTCAGTCTCAATGACTTTTAGTATCTTCTTTCTATCTGCGAGTAATGCTAGATACTCAGCAACAGCTTTAACTAGGGTGTCATATTCATCTTCAATTCTTTTTCTTTCGAGAGCTGCAAATCTTCTAAGTTGCATATCTAGAATTGCATTTGCCTGAATCTCGTCAAGGTTATAACCTGCAATCAAAGCCTGACGCGCAGCGTCTGTGTCATCTGAGTTTCTTATTAAATCAATGATTTCATCTAAATTATCTAACGCTGTTTTTAAACCTTCGAGGATATGTATCCTAGCATTCGCTTTATCAATTTCAAATTGTGTTCTACGTCTTACAATTTCTTCTCTAAAATCAATATAATGTTGCAAAACTGATTTCAAAGAAAGTGTTTGAGGTTGTCCGTCGACCAAAGCTAACATGTTGTAATGTAAAGATGTTTGTAAAGCTGTTTGTTTATATAAAATATTTTTTACTACTTGAGCTTGTGCATCTCTTCTTAATTCAATTACAATTCTCATTCCTTTTCGATCCGATTCGTCACGAATTTCTGAGATGCCTTCAATTTTTTTCTCTTTTGAAAGTGTAGCAATTTTCTGAACAAGATTTGCCTTATTGGTCATGTAAGGAATATCAGTTATAACAAATTGGTATCTCCCATTTCTACCCAATTCCTCTATATCTATATTTGATCTTATTACAACTCTGCCACGACCTGTCTCAAATGCTTCGCGAATACCAGTAGTTCCCATAATTAAAGCCCCGGTCGGGAAATCGGGACCTTTAACGTATTCCATTAGTTCCTCTACATCAGCTTTAGGGTTACTAATAAGATGAATAATACCGTCACAAATTTCTGACAAATTATGAGGTGGAATGTTGGTCGTCATTCCTACAGCAATTCCTGTAGAACCATTGACTATAAGATTTGGGATACGTGAAGGTAATACAACTGGTTCGGATAAAGAATCATCAAAATTTGGTACAAAATCCACAGTTCCTCGGTCAATATCTCCTAGCATTTCCATAGCTATACTTGCCAATTTTGCTTCTGTGTAACGCATAGCTGCTGGTGGATCATCATCAATACTTCCAAAGTTTCCTTGTCCATCTACAAGTGGATATCGCATTGAAAAATCTTGAGCTAATCTGACCATTGCATCATAAACTGAAGTATCACCGTGAGGATGATACTTACCTAATACTTCTCCAACCAATCTTGCACTTTTTTTGTATGAACTTCCAGGACGCATATTCAATTCATCCATAGAATACAAAATTCTTCGATGAACAGGTTTTAATCCATCTCTTACATCAGGTAAGGCTCTAGCAACTATTACAGACATGGCGTAGTCAATATAGGAACTACGCATTTCATCTACTATTCTTACAGGTTTTATAATCTCATTTGTTGTCATTTTGCCCCTACAATAAAGCACAATAATATGTATCTAGCAAACAAATTCTACCATATATGGGGGGGCAAAACAACGATTATTGTACTGCTCGTTCAATAAATCCATCAATTAATGCCCGTACTATAGAAGGACCGTCAATAAATGGATTAAATTGGTAACCTAAAACCCAATCGTGTAAAGTACTTTCAATTCCATGGACATAACCAGTACCTAATTCGTAAACAGAAGTAATTAAATCTTTAGATCGTTGGAATTCTTTCATCGACTGAGGTAGTGAATTAGGTATTTTAAAAAACCCACCAGAACCAATTATTGCAGCAGTTTTTGATCCTGGAGAAATAAATATATCTAATAAATCATCTGAAGTTTTAATTTCATCATAAATTTGTTTGGCATTTTTATTAAATAAATCATTTAAGAAATACATGCCTTGGCCAATAGCTAAAACTGGCCGGTTATTATTTAAAATAGTATTTAATTGAGACTGTAATTCTGTAAAGTGATAGGAGTTAGTGTATATGCAATTGTAATTATCTACTTTACTTGTATCATCGAGTAAAAGCATTCCTGAGAAAACAGTTTCATTTTTTGATAGATTTTGAGAAATAGAATCATTAGTGATTATTGTCAGGTCAATAGTTTCAGAAACTTTTTCTAAATATTTTGGTGTTTCAGAATCTGAAACACCAAAAACCAACACATTTTTTTTCATATATTAATTACCTTAGATATTTAGACTTCAAATAATTTTTCGATTACAAGCATCTGCAATTCTTTGATTTTATTATAATCAGGCATAGCTTTTTCATCCTTACAATCATAAACTTTTTCTTTTTGTATATACACTTCAAGCCGACCTTTATCCGCAGGTGTTATTGTGATTGCTATATCACCAGGGTTATGACTAGATAAAAACTCTGCAGCCATCCACGTGGCTACTGGGAAGTACCCTCAACTAACACAATATATAATTTCAACATCTATTTTCCCGAATTCAGAATTAGCCATATTATCTCCTTTGTTTATTCAAAATTTCCAGCGTCAGCATCCCCACCAAACGGATTTAGATCCCACAAATCATATTTTACACCTATCTCAGGTAAAACATGCATAGAAGATGGTTCATTAATACTTCTAATATAATGCCAACTTTCAAGTGATTGAAATGACACTCCGCAATAAAAACAACATAATCGTTTTGCAGTATCTTTCATCAATTCAATATATTGTTCATATTGCATTTCTGCATATATATTACTTATACTTTTTATCTTCATAAACCTATCATTATCAAATGGAATTAATTTTTTCCTAATTGATTCATCTGAAAGGTACGGCAAAGTAATTTCCTCAATGTTTTTACCCTCAGTTAATTTATCCGGTAGATTTATTGGAGATGCATAGTTGCAACTCATACACCATAACCATAATTCCATTGTTTGCCATCCTTAGAATTTTATTTATAACGACCGAAAAAGCTATTTAGTCTGATCCTAATAATGTCTATAAACATTTTGAATGAATCTATTGAAGGTCTCACTTTACTGTCTCCATAATAATACCAATCTATAGGTATTTCTTTAGTATTGAGTTGTTTTTTTCGGGCCAAGAAGAATAATTCAACATCAAATATAAATCCATTCATAGTTTGTTGTTCAAAAATATCCCTGCAGACACTCATATTAAACATTTTGAAACCACATTGAGTATCTTTGATGTTGATTTGTAATAATAATTTTGTGAGAAAATTAAAAACCCTTCCTAAAACATATCTAAAATAGGGTTCTCCAATTCTACTAGAGAATACACTTTCCCTGGTACCGTATAATATATGATCATTTTCATCCAAATCTAATAGAAACCGATCTAATTGAGTAATTGGCATTGATAAATCTGCATCACATATAAAACAATACGCATCATTTGCCATCATGATAGTATCTTTAATTACTGCGCCTTTTCCTCTATGAGAATATTGAAACAAATGTATATTTGAATGTTTTTCAACATATTTATTAACAACATCCACCGTATTATCATCACTACCATCGTCTCCAATAAGTATTTCGCAATGAAAATCTGAATTTGCTAGGTATTCAAGAATAGTATCTAGGGACGCAGAAATTCTCTCCTGTTCGTTATAAACCGGAATGACAATTGATAAATTTGATAAGGCCATTTTATTTACTTAATCCGAAAACCGAGTGTAAAGCATTTGCTGCAGTTTCTATTTGATTTTCATCTATAATACAAGTTATGCGAATCTCCGAAGTAGTAATGAGTTCTATATTGACACCATTGTCTGCCAATGCTCCAAACATACTTGTCGCATATCCAGGATTGTTTTGCATACCAGTTCCAATAACACTGATTTTAACTAAATTCGAATTCGTTTCAAAGCCTTTTGCACCAATAGAGTCTATTAAATCCTTTATTATTTCTATTGCAGAATTTAAATCCGAACGAGCAACTGTGAATGTCAAATCGGTAATATTATTAGAACCTGCATTCTGCACTATAGTATCAACACTAATACCTTTTTCAGAAAGAGGTTTAAAAATAGATACAGCCACCCCTGGTTTATCTGGGACAGATAAAATTGTAATTTTTGCGACATTTTTATCAACTGTTACAGCGTTAACTCGATTATCATTTTCCATAGTATTCTCTCCACCAATAATGGTACCTTGACCATCTTTAAAACTCGATTTTACAAATATTGGCATATTAAAAGCAGCGGCTAATTCTATTGATCGAGGTTGCATTTTTGCACCATAATTTGCCATTTCGAGCATCTCTTCAAAACTAATGTAAGGTAATAGTTGCGCATTTTTAACGATATTGGGGTCTGCGTCAAATATACCTTCTACATCTGTATATATTTCACAACGATCTGCATTTAAACCAATTGCTAATGCTACAGCAGACAAGTCCGAAGCACCTCGTCCTAAAGTAGTCACTTCATTATCTTCATTAACTCCCTGAAATCCAGCAACAACAACAATTTTACCTTCATCAAGTTCTTTGTTTATTCTTGCAGGAACCATTTTATTTATTCTTGCTTTTGTATGAAGCTGATCTGTTCTAACGCCAGCTTGTTCACCCGTTAGAGCAATACTTTTGAATCCTAATGATGAAACAGCCATAGAAACCAATGAACAGGAGACTATTTCTCCAGTAGACATTAATAAATCCATTTCTCTTGGAGACGGGTCTGTATTTAATGAATTTGCTAAATTAATTAAATCGTCAGTAGTTTTACCCATTGCAGAAACAACCGCTACAACTTGAAATCCTTGTTTATAACTTTCCACAATTCGATGAGCCACATTACTAATTTTATTAGCATCTGCTACCGAACTGCCACCATATTTATGTACTACTATGCTCATTTTAATACCTTTGTGCCCCAAGTATAGATGGGGCAGAGACTATTGCATCACCATTTAATTGTAATTTGTCCCCAGCGTCTCTCATTTCATAAGTAACAGTTATTTCACGCCCATTAGTAAATGCCAAAATGGTTGGGCCTGCCCCTGAGAGGCAAGCTCCAAGAGCTCCTCCATCCATAGCAGATTTAATCACAATGTCCATACCTCTAAAAACTGCTTTACGTGAAGGTTGATGCAGTGCATCTTGCATCGCCACACTCAGTAACTTGAAATCACTCGTATTTAAGGCATTTATCAGCAAACCAAGTCTTGAAATATTATAAACTGCATCCATTCTAGACACTGTATCTTTTAATAGATTTCTGGCCTCATCAGTTGCCATAGAAAAACCAGGGATATACAAAACACAACGTAAATCTTCAGGTATGGCAATGTTTTGATGAATTAAGTTTCCGCTATTATCATTTATGACTAATATACAACCGCCATATAAAGCTGCTGCTACATTATCGGCATGACCTTCGATTTCATTTGCTAATTTAAGAATTAAATCGTAATCAATCGAATGTTCACATATGTTAACAGCCCCTAATAAACCAGCAATAATAGCACTAGAACTACTACCTAATCCTCTAGAAACAGGAATATTATTTTCACAGTTAATTAGTAATCTAGGTGGTTTTATGTCAAAATATGAAAAATATTTATGGGCTGAAGCAATAATAAGATTATCGCTACCCGTATTTAAAACATCTTGACCTTGGCCAGTAATTATTACTTGGTCTTTTTTTTCATCTGTTATAGTAAATTCAACATAATTCCAAATATCAAGTGCCATACCAAGGCAATCAAATCCTGGGCCTATATTTGCTGTGGTTGCTGGGACTTTAATCCTAACTGATTTTTCCATATATATAACTCCAGTAATATTATACATATCTGTAGCTAATGAGACAACGTGAGATAAGAATAGAAACTAATTAAGTAGGGTTTTTAATATCTTTTCAGTATATTCTAAATCTCCAGCAGGCATTTGAATTAATTGCAGATCTGCACCAAGATTAGATCGCTCGATAAATTTATCTCTTATTTCTTCAATCGTTCCAATTACTTGCATTGATTCAATCATTTCATTTGTTATTGCATTTATAGATTTATCAACATCTCGAGCTTCCCAAGCTTCCCTAGAAGATTGTACCTCTTCTTCAAATCCATTACGAATCAAAGCTTCCCAATAAAATGTACCCATTCTATTAATATAGTAGTGGACTAATTGTTTTGATTGAAGCCATTTAGATTCATCATCATCTCCATTTAGAACAACAAGTCTCGTTTGAGGAGCAATAGTTAAACTTTTACTTGAATCCACTAAATCAGCACCTTCTTGCAACCCTGTCCTTAATGATGAAAACTGTTCTTTGGGCCAATGGATAGGAAATATCCCGTCAGCTATTTCTCCGGATTGTTTTATGGATTTTGGGGTTAATGACGCAATATAAATTGGAATATAATTTCTTGGGCGATCATATTCTAACCGAAACCCACGTTCTAATTTGTAAATTTCACCATCATAAAATAATTTCTCTCCTGAAATGAGAATTTTGAATATATCTATATATTCCCTCATTCTTCTCAATGGTTTTTGGTAATCAATACCATGAAAATGTTCTATAACATTTGCTCCTGAAGCACCTAAACCGAAGATCATTCTTCCATTTGAAAGTACATCTAGTGAGGCAAATTCTTGCGCCAATGCAGCTGGGCTTCGTGAAAAAGAATTCAATATACAAGATCCTATTTGAATTGAGTTAGTTTGTGTTGCTATTAGACTCATCCAAGGTATTGCAGATAAACCCCAAGCCTCGGAGACCATTACACATTCAACCCCCAAACTCTCAGCTAATTTGATTTTATCTATACCCAGCTTCCAGTCTTGAGCAGATGTTTCATTCCTAACTCCGCCAAATTGGGCTAATATTCCAAGTCTCATATGTCTCCTTATAGTTTATTCTAATATGCCTTTTGAAATTAATTCAGCAAAAAGTTCATCTGGTATGTCTAATATATCTTTGCAAATATATTCTAAATGTTCTCCTAATAAAGGTGCCGCAGTGTCTGGGAATCTATCACTATTTTCATAGATAAAACTGGGAGTCAAAATATGATGATATCCCATATCTTGATGAGCTCTTACAACAAAATGATTACGATGTCTTAATTGTGGATCACGAAACAAATCAGAAGCATTTTGAACAACACCTGCAGGAATTCCATTTTGTTGCAACAAATGCATCAATCTAAATGAATCCTGATTCTTTGTCCATTCACTTATAATTTCATCCAATTCTAGTTCATTATTTTTTCGATTTTCAAAAGTATTAAATTTTGGATCATCTTTAATATCATTTCTTCCCATCAGATTACAAAATACTGACCATTGTTGATTATTTTCAATAACTATTGAACACCAACTATCATCTCCACTACATGGATATGTATTATGAGGACAATAATCAACATCTTGATTCCCCATACGTGTAGTTAATTTCCCTTCATTCAAATAATACATTAATTGAGGACCGGCAAACTGGAGCGTACTTTCAAACATTGATTGGTCAATATATTGTCCTTTCCCTGTACGATCTCTATAATCCAAGGCTGCCATAACTGCAACTATAAAATAATTCCATGAAACAAAATCAGCATATGCAGAATAAGGCCCAACAGGATCTTTATCTGGCCAGCCGGTATTTTCATACCAACCAGATAACGCAGCAGCTAACTGACCAGTACCCCGTAAATCTGCATATGGTCCTGTGTTACCCATTAGACAGGCACTTAACATTATTAGTTCAGGTTTAATTGTAGCTAAGTCATCGTATGTCATACCCCACATAGGCAAAACTCTTGGGGTAAAAGCAGTCACTACTATATCTGCCCAAGGAACAAGGTATTCTTTAACAAAATTTACACTTTCTGGATTCCTCATATTAATAGGGAGTGAAAGTTTACCAGCATTATACATTGCAAAATAACCACTTCGGTTTGGACTGGGATCTTCTCCTTTATAGGGGGTGGCTGATCTTAATGTGTCTGAACGACTGGAAGATTCAATTTTTATGACTTGTGCTCCGCAATCAGATAATATCCGTGTTGAAGCTGGCCCCATTACAATGGTTGTAAAATCCAGTATTTTAATACCTTCAAGCGGTTTATTCTTATTCATAACTTTCCTATAATTTTGCTTTTATTTCATCATTGTGCTCACCTAAGGATGGAGCACTTCGATAATATTTCATTTCAAATTCTGATGATAAAAATGGAGCTCCTGGATACTTAAGTGCTCTATCTAGATTCTTATTAAAGTTACTATGCCAAAATTGCCTTGAATTTAATTGTGGATTTTCTACTACATCTCCTAAATGATTTACTGGTGCCATCGTATATCTCTCTCTAACTGCTGCTTCAAGTAATTCAGATTTAGTTTTGGTTTTTAAAAATTCTCCAATGGCCCCAAACACTTTCTCTCTATCCTTTTCAGGTGTATTTAAAGCATCAAAAGTCGACCAATCAAAATCTTTGAGATAATCAGGAATCTCTCCTTCTTTTTCCATCCATCCAATTACACCTTGTTGTACGCTTTCCCCCAAACGTCCACCAAAACTCATAAATACCACATATCCATCTTTACATGGGTAAAGGGTTCGAGTTCTTGTAGTGCCAAATTGTCTCCATCCACCTTCTCTCTTCAAGATAACATCTTCATATTCATACCATTGATACGTATGAGTCAAAAACCAAGGACCAGTATGTTGTACAGATTGATCTATAAAATCTCCCACTTCATTTTGGTTTCTTTTGTATAAAGCAATTAATGCTGCTGATGCTGCTGATGCTGATGCATGATAATAAGATTGGGGAGTTATACTAATTCGAACAGGTGCTCGTTCAGGATCTCCACACATCCACATATATCCTCCAAGAGACCAGACTACTAAATCAGGCCCTAAATAATTCATGTAAGGGCCATCTTGGCCAAAAGGGGTGATTGACGTCATGATCAATTTAGGATTTATTTTTTTCAAATCTTGATAACTCAATCCTTTGGATTTCAAATATCCTGGATCAAATGAATCAAATAAAAAATCTGTATCAATAATTAACTTTTTAAATATTTCTAAATCTTTATTTTTTTCTAAATCTAGAGTGATTCCTCGTTTATTAGCATTTAAATAATGCCATTCATAACTGCTATCAATATGAGGTTTATCATTAATAAATGGACCTCTAAAGCGACTTAAATCACCATTAGGAGATTCAATTTTTATCACGTTAGCACCTAAGTCAGCAAAAATTTTGCCAGATAAACTACATGCACCTTGCGTCATATCTAATACTTTATATGGAGATAGCATACCTGCATTCTGATAATTCATAACAATTTAAACTAAAATTTAAATATCTGATTTTCATACTTGATTAATATAAAAAAAACATCGTTGAAATACTACTATTTCAACGATGTTATTTAGCTTTAATAGTAAAAATTGAAAAAATATTAATTTTCAGCTTCAAATTTCACAGTGGGTAACCATTCTAACCATTTTGGCATATACCAATTGTATTCACCCAAAAGTTTCATACTAGCAGGAACTAAAATAATACGTATAATAGTTGAATCTAACAATATGGCAACCAATAGTCCAAATCCAATTTGTTGCATCATCAACATTTCTCCCAAAGCAAAGCCACCAAAAACAGCGACCATTATCAACCCTGCTCCTGTGATTATAGTAGCTGTAGAACTTAGGCCATATGAAACTGCAAGTGTGTTATCTTTTGTTTTATTATAGAATTCTTTTACTCTGCTCAGTAAGAATACGTGATAATCCATCGACAAACCAAAAACAACACAAAACAAAAATAAAGGAATCCAGGCCTCAATAATATCGGTTTGTTGAAAACCAAAGATTTCATTTCCAATTCCTTTTTGAAATACCAAAACAAGTAATCCATAAGCCACACCAACAGAAAGTAAATTCATTAGAACAGCTTTAATAGGTATGACTATCGATCTAAATGTCATCATTAATAAGATGAAGCTTAATGTCAAAACTAATGCAAAAACATACGGTGTAAATTCATCAACCATTTGATAAAAATCGGCATAAAAGGCGTGATCTCCACTTACATAAATAGAGGAATCTAATCCAGAAAATGCCTCAGGAACAATGGAATCACGTAGTCTTTTAACAGTATTTTCAGATTGGCTACTACCAACTACTGATGCAGTTGCAATTCTTATTAATGCCACATCATTTTGTGAATTAATTTGAGGAGTCCCAAGAATACCAATCAAATCAGGATCACCTTGTACCAGCTGAGATAATATTTCTACAGCACTATTTAAAGCCTCAGGTGCAAATCTGCCAGAAACAACTATATCTTGAGTTGAAATAGAACCATATGAGAATTCTTCACTTAAAACATTATAAGCTTTTACGATATCCATATCTTCTGGCATTGTATCAATACCATTAGCCCCTGTAACAAGAGAATTAGTTTGCATTGAAATGGGAACGAGTACTATTAACACAACTACTAAGCTGATTATTGGAAATCTCATTACAAAACCTGCAAATCTTACCCAAATGTTTGCAGAACTTGTAATTTCAACACTTTTTGAAGTTCTACTATTTAAAAAAGGCACTCTTAACGAATTTAATTTGTCTCCAAGTAAACCTATTAATGATGGTAAAAGTGTAAGACTAATCAAAATTGAAACCACAACTACAATTAAAGCTCCAATACCTAAGCTTACAAAAACTAGGGTAGGTACAATTACGATACCTAATAAAGCTAGCATTACAGTTATTCCACTAATTACTACGGAACGTGTTGCTGTGGATGCAGTTCTTCTAACCGCTTCAATTTTATCAAAATCTTGATTTCGTTCCTCTCGATATCTTGAAATAATAAACAAGGTATAATCTATACCGACAGCTAGACCTATCATTGTTACCATATTAGTTATAAAAAACGACAACTGGTATATGTTTCCAATAATAGCTACTAATCCAGTAGCTATTACTATACCGAGAAGAGCTAATATAAGTGGAAGCACTCCTGCTACTAATCCGCCGAAGACCAAAATCAAAATTACTAACGCAACTGAACCTCCAATAGATTCACCACGAATCAAATCTTCTTCAGATAGTTTATTGGAAGCAGAAGCGATTGATGCTTCACCTAATATCAATACTTCAAAGTTTGGTTCTTTATTATATTTATCAACAATTTCAATGACTTTAGGTACATTTTTTATACCTGCGTCCACACTAACAGACAAAGTCAATCCAATCAAAGTAGCATTTTGATTTTTAGAAACTGATTGAGGATCCTGTGTTTGGTAATAACTGTAGTTATTTTTTATTATGTTTGGGCCTAACTTAGTTAAATCTGTCTGAATCGAAGTAACTAAGTTTTCAAATTCAGGATTACTCACCTTGAAAGTATCTGATTTTACTACGATTAATTCGCTAGCAAGTCTCGGTCCTGTCAAATCAAGCAAGGCTTCTTGGCCTTTTTCTGATTCTGGTTGAGTAATAAAAGTAAATTCAGTTGTTAAACCATCTTCCAAAAATGAAATATTTAAGTAAATAGATAAGGCAAAAATAAATAACCACGAAAAGATTACTTTAAAAGGGTTTTGAGCGCAATAAACAGCTAATTTTTCCATTTAATCAAGGCCTCCCGAAAATGCTAACAACTTTATTTATGAATTATATACATAACATTATAACAAAATATTAACAAAATATGTTGTCTATTCCCAACAAGCAGGAAGTATACTTATGATTTTAAAACCTATTTTAAATGCTAGTAAACATGAATATAAAGGTTTATAATCCCGTATGTAAATGCAACCTTGAAGAAACGAGGATGATATGAGAGCTGCTCAACTGACAAGTCCAAAAACGTTAGAACTTATTGAAACGGACGTTCCTGCACCTAATGAAAATGAAATTTTGGTTAAACTAGAAACTATTTCTGTCTGCGGAAGCGACTTAAGAAAATATGATGCAGTACTTCCCGAAGAAGAATACCCATTAGAAATTGGAAAACCTAATCATGAATGCATAGGAATAGTTGTTGAAAGTAAATCAAATATTTACAAAGTGGGAGACAGAGTAATTGTTCTTGCTTCAAAGTCTGACGGTCTCAAAGAATACATGACAGAGCATGAAACAAATGCTGTTTTAGTTCCGAACTACGGAGATCCCGCAGTATGGTTGATGTGCCAACCTATGGGAACAGTTTTATTCTCATGTCAAGAGACAGGATCGTTCCTAGGTAAAAATGTTGCTATATTAGGACAAGGGCCAATTGGATTAAACTTCACAAGTTTAGTGGCCGCCGGGGGGGCTAAAAATGTAATTACTACTGACTTACTAGACAACAGACTAGAAGTTTCAAAAAATATTGGTGCAACTCATACTATAAACCCTAGCAAATCAAATCCTCTTGAATTAGTAGAAGAAATAACTAATGGAGAATTAGTCGATATTGTTATAGAAGCTGCAGGCGAAGAATCTACTCTGAATCAGTGTTTTGATCTTGTTAAAAGACAAGGATTTGTAACTTTGTTTGGTGTTCAATGGAATGAAAACCTAAATCTAGAAATTGGCACTATGTTTGATAAACAGATTAAACTTATCGCCACATCAAGCGCTAGAAGTGGTAGAAGAAATATTGCTGTAGAACAAACTATAAGCCTTGTCGACCAAAATCGATTATCACTTGACCATTTAATTACTCACAGAAAAACTTTTGATGATGTTCAGCAAGCATACGACATGTATAGTGATAAAACAGATGACTGTCTAAAAGTAGTTATGGAATTTTAGTGAAAATTATGAAGAATTTTTTAGATGGTATTAGGGTTTTAGATTTCACACAGTACATTTCTGGCCCTTATTGCACAAAATTATTTGCAACATTAGGGGCAGAAGTTTTAAAAATAGAAAAACCAAGAACTGGAGACCCTCTAAGGCATCAACCTCCATTTGCAAATAATATTAACTCACCCGAAACAGGTGCTTGGTTTTTGTATCTAAATACTTCTAAAAAAAGTATTTGCATAGATTTAAAAACTACTGAAGGAAGAGATACTATTCTTAAGTTAATTCCGAATATCGATTTAATTATTGAAAATTTTTCCCCGGGCACTATGAACAAACTTGGGCTTGATTATAAAACCATGTCAGCAATCAACCCTGCAATAGTAATGACATCTATTTCAAATTATGGACAAAATGGACCTTATAGTGATTGGAAAGCAACTGAGCTTAATTTGTATGCTTCAGGTGGACTGATGAAGATAACAGGAGAGCCAGATAATTACCCATTAAAAGAAGGAGCTCCATTAGCTCAACTAGGTTGTGGACAAAATGCCTTTGTAGCAAGTCTAGGAGCAACGATGCTAGCCGAAGACACGGGTATTGGTCAATATATTGATATCTCAATTGCAGAGTATGGAACTAATGTTATGGAAAATGCTTTTATGCAATACAGTTATTCAGGGGTAGAATATACAAGAGTAGGCAATAGGGGATACGGAAGAGCTGCATGGGGTATTTATCCTTGTGCAGACGGTTTTGTAGGAATTATTTCAGGTCCTGATCATCGCTGGTCTGAATTTGCTTCTATTATGGGAAGAGAAGAATTATCAGATCCCAAATATGGAACAAGAAGTGGACGACTAGAATATGCAGACGAAATTGATGCTTTAATGCTACCCTGGTTAATCGAAAACAAAAAAGAAGATATATTTAAAGCAGGACAGGAACACGGCCTAGGATTTGCATACGTTTCAACGATTAGCGACATTCTCGAAATGGAACAACTTATTGATAGAAGTTACTTTATTGAAATCGAGCATCCTATAGCTGGCACTTTATTGTATCCAGGTATGCCGATAAAAACTGACCTAGACAAATGGGTATACTCTAGATCACCTCTTTTAGGAGAAGACACGAAACCTACATTGAGCAAATATACACCAATGACAGAACAATCAATAGAAGAAGGGATAACCAAAGGGTATCTTCAATGACCATAAATATGCCATTAAAAAATCTCAGAGTGTTGGATCTATCTCGTATATGGGCAGGCCCTTATGCGACAAAATTACTTGCAGATTTAGGAGCAGAAGTCATTAAATTAGAATCTTTACGTGTTTATGATAGTCATAGGGGTCCAGTTAATCCTAATCCTGGAATAGTTTCATATCCAAATGCAGATCCAGGAGAAAACCCATGGAACAGGAATGGGTGGTTTAATTGCCTACACATGAATAAATATGGCATAACATTAGAGCTTACTACTCAAGAGGGAAAAAATACTTTCGAGCAACTACTTTCGATTTCAGACGTATTAGTTGAAAATTTCAGACAAGGAAGCCTTGAAAGACTGGGTTATCCTTATGAAAAAATTAAATCTATTAGACCCGATATAATCTATGCTTCAATGCCAGCTTTCGGAAATACAGGACCATGGAAAAAATATTTAGCTTATGGAATTGGACAAGAACAGTTATCTGGTATGGCCCATATGACAGGATATGACAATGACGGCCCTATAAAATCAGGTATAAACCATGGAGATCCTATAACTGGATCTCATGCAGCGGGTGTCATACTAGCAGCACTGAGATACAGAAAATATACTGGTGAAGGAATGTACTTAGATGTTTCTCAACAAGAATCTGCAGTATCTCTGATAGGGGGAGAATTGATAAAATATCAAGTCTCAAATGAAGAACCGATTCGAATAGGTAATAAATCTAATTTATATTGTCCACATAATATATATCCTTCAAAAGGAAATGATGAATGGATTACGATTGCTGTTACCGACGACAATCAGTGGAAAATATTACTTTCTAAAATAAATGCACCAGAATTGAATAAATATTCTTCTTCGGACTTAACTAACAGAAAAGCCAATGAATCTGAAATTGATAAAATTATCTCCGATTGGTCTATAAATTACGAAAAATATGAATTAACTCATATTTTACAATCTGTAGGAATTCCTTCGGCACCAGTTATGGGAGCTCCAGACCTTTTTAATGACCCTCACTATATAAAAAGAGAAACATTTGAAACAGTAGAACATGCCGAAGCTGGTGTACACATATATCCGGGTATACCATGGAAAATGTCCCAAACTCAAAACGAAATCAAATCAGCATCACCACTGTTAGGAGAACATCATCAACAAATATATGGTGACCTTCTAGGTCTATCAGAAAAAGAACTATCTGAACTTTTGGATTCAGGTACAATAGGATACAAACCAACAGGTTCTAGAATCTTTTAATTGAATAATTTATCCGAGGAGGGAAATAAATGTCAGATGAAGTATTATATAAGGTTGAAAACGGTATTGCGTTTATTACACTTAATAGACCCGACAAACTCAATGCAATAAATCCTGAGATGCGAGAAATGTTATGGGATGCCTTTCAAGACGTTAAACATAACTCTAAAGTAAGATGTGCCATTGTTACTGGCAATGGTAAAGCATTTTCTACAGGCCATGATTTAGTTGCAATGGCAAATGCCAGAGCCAATGAAGGGCCTTCAACAGGGGACTTATATGTTGTTCAATCAAATATCTGGAAACCTATAATTAGTGCTATAAATGGTATTTGTTTAGCACAAGGTTGTGGTATTGCTTTAGGAAGTGATATACGAATAGCCTCCAAAGAAGCTCAATTCGGTTGGCCTCAAGCTAAAAGAGGTATTTCTTCTGTAAGTGGTCCAGCATTATTATCCCAAGTTGTACCAAGAAATATTGCATTTGAAATCCTTTTTACTGGAGACTTTTTATCAGCAGAAAAAGCTTTAGAGTTAATGCTTGTAAACCATGTAGTAGAACCCGATCAAGTATTACCAACAGCTATTGCACTTGCTGAAAAAATTACTGCTAATGCGCCTTTATCCTTAGCTGCTATAAAAGAAGCATCAGTAAATGGAGCTGCTATGGACTTAGAAAGAAGAGTAGCATATGCCCAATTAAAACGTGATAATGTACTTAACTCCGAGGATGCTAAAGAAGGAGTTAAAGCATTTGCTGAAAAAAGACAACCTGTATGGAAAGGTAAATAATAATTTAAAAGGAGAAGCCTTATGGGAGCTACAGATACATTAGTAAATTTTATTCATAAAACTGAATTATCCGACATTCCAAAAGAAGCTATCAATATCACTAAAAAACATATAATTGACTGGTTTGCTACAGCCATAGCAGGATCAAATGAAGAAGCTGGGGCAATACTTCACGATTATGCCAGCGAAATAAGTGGTAGCAACCATGCAAATATTATTGGTACATCAATTAAGGGTTCAGTTGATAATGCGGCTTTTATTAATGGGTCTCTAGGCCATCTTCTAGACTATGATGATATGGGTTTTTCTCATCCTACAACTTGTATTTTACCGGGTTTACTTGCGTTAGCCGACAAAAATAAAATAAGTGGCAATAAAATACTCCTTGCTTTGGTTTTGGGATATGAAGTATTTGAAAAACTATCATTTTCTGCCAGACCGTATGAAGGCTCTCTTAGAAAACGCGGTTATCATCCAACATCTCTATATGGGACAATGGCCGGGGCTGCTGCCTGCGCTAAACTATTAGATTTAAATATAGAACAAACTAAAAGATCTTTAGGTATTGCAGGGAGTATGGCTTCTGGTTTAAGTCAAAATTTTGGAACATGGGTAAAAGGAATGCACGGTGGTAATTCTTCTAGAGCAGGAGTAGTGTCCGCAACTTTAGCCAGTAAAGGTTATTATGCAGATGAAGAAATAATAGAAGGAGACCACGGCTTTTTTCACGCAATTCACATTGAAGGTAATTATGATTTAGAAAAAGTTACTCAAAACTTAGGAAATCCATGGGCTATTGTCTCACCGGGACTAAGTGTTAAACAATACCCATGCTGTGGTGGTAATCACAGAGCTTTAGACGCAGCGTTATCAATAATTCAAGAAAATAACCTTTCATATGAACAAATTGAAACATTAACTGCCCAGTGTCATCCAGATTTAATAAATTTATTGAGATTTATGAAACCTAAAAAAGGTTTTAATGGTAAATTCAGTCTAGACTATAATATGGCAGCAGCCATAGTTTATGGAGAAGTGAAAATTCACACATTCAGTGATGAAATAGCGAGTGACCCCCGTATGAGAGAAGCTATGGATTCAAAAATCATTATCGAACAACATCCTGAATGGACACATGAACAAACATCTCAAGGGACCCCTATAACAATCAAAACCACTGATGGTAAAGAATTTTCAAAAAGTGTTGCTATACAAAATTGGCATCCTACAAAACCAATAACAAATAATGAAGTAGAAGAAAAGTTTCGCTACTGTGCGGAAAATAGCCAATTGCCACAACAAAATGTAGAAAAAATTATAGAAATGATTTGGAATTTAGAAGAATGTAATGATATTAATTCATTAACTTCACTATGCACATTCTAGTTTGGCAGGAATTGTATGAACACTAAAATTGAATTTGGTATGAGTTTATCGGGAGGGCCCGAAGATATTATTCAGGAAGCAAAACGAGTTGAAAATCTCGGATTTGAATATATATCTGGAGGAGAACATTTTATGCGAGGGTCACCTCCAAGTTCCACTAATTCTATTCTAACAGCATTGTCTGTTGCTGCAGGTGCTACAGAGAGGGTAAAACTTCTTTCCGCAATTTTATTACTCCCGTTTTACAACCCATTGCTTCTTGCTAAATTTACTTCAACACTAGATATTGCATCACATGGAAGATTAACCTTAGGAATAGGAGTAGGGGGTGAATTTCCTGTAGAGTTTGAAGCTGCTGGAATTAATGTAAAACACAGAGGTAGTCTAAGTAATGAAATACTTGAGATACTTCGAAGCCTATGGACAAAAAACAGCACCACATTTAAAGGCCAACACTTCAATTTAAAAGAAGTTAGTATAAATCCATTACCTATTCAAAAACCACATCCGCCAATTTGGGTAGCTGGTAGACGGACACCAGCAATGAAAAGAGCGGTCAAATATGGAACAGGTTGGTTTCCATATTATTATAGCCCTGAAATGTATAAATCTAGTGTTAATGAGATTAACCAAATCGCCAATGAAGAAAAAATCGATATTAGTGATTTCGAATGGGGGTTTATGCCATTTATATCAATTCATAAAAATTATGAAGAAGCTACAAAAATAGCAGCTGAGGCACTTGGAGGAAGGTATTTATACAACGGGAATTTCGCTAATATTGTAAAAAAGTATTGTATCCTTGGCTCTACTAAAGAATGTGTAGATAGGATACAGGAATACATAGATGCTGGAGCTAAAAAAATTATATTTAATATATCCACAACAGCTGGAGCAAAAGATAAAATAATACAGTCAGAAGTTATTTCTAAAGAAATCATTCCTGAAATAATAAATATAAATAAATAATCGAGGAGAAAATTGGAAGTAAAGATAAATAAAGATAGATTAGTTCAGACATTTATTGATTTGGTTAAAATCGACAGCCCTTCAGGAGAAGAAAAACAAGTAGGAGAATATTTAGAAAAACGATTACTAGCTATGGGTTTTGTAGTCCAATTTGACTCATATGGTAATTTAATCGCTTCAGAACCTGGGAAAAACCATATGCTTTTATCGTGCCATATGGATACTGTTGAGCCAGGTAGGGGGATTAAACCAACTATTGAGGGTAACAAAATTACCTCTGATGGAACAACAATACTCGGAGGGGATGCTAAAGCAGGAGTAGCAGCAATTCTTGAAGGACTTCAAACAGCATATGATAATGGTATTGATAGAATAGATTTACAGCCAGTATTTACTAGAGAAGAAGAAATTGGTCTTGTTGGAGCACAAAATATAGATTTTGACCTCATTATCGGAACACACGGGGTAGTATTTGATGGAAATGGTTCAGTAAGTCGTGTTTTTACAGCAAGCCCAACATACATTGGATTTAATATTTCTGTAAAAGGTAGAGCAGCACATGCAGGAGTTGAACCTGAAAAAGGTTTATCTGCTATAAGAATTGCTTCTGAACTCATTGCAAGTTTAGAACAAGGAAGATTAGATGAAGAAACGACCTTTAATATAGGTAAAATTGAAGGAGGAACAGTAAGAAACGCAGTTCCTGAAAACACAATAATTGAAGGTGAATTCAGAAGTCATAACATTGAAACAATTGAACTTCTCCAATCAAGTGTAAAAGCAAAAATTAGTGAATTTCGTGAAAAATATCCTGACGCAGAAATTACAGATTCCTTTAGGGAAAACTTTGCTGCATATAAATTAACTCCAGATGACTCAATGGTTCAACTTGCATGTTCAACAATGATTGATATGGGGGTTAACCCTACATTAGAGACTACTGGAGGTGGTACAGACGCCAATGTATTTAACAAACATGGAATCCCGTGTGTGGTAGTTGGTATGGGTACAAATGACATGCATACAGTCAGGGAGTATGTGAAAATTGATGAATTAGAGGAAGTAGCTCAATTTTGTCTTAACTTAATATCAAAAAAATAAAAGGTAAAAATATGGGGACAATAAAAGAAATCAGAGTAGATATTCCTAATCAAAATCATTTAACCCAAGTAATAGTAACTGTAGAAACTATAGAAGGTGAAACTGGCTATGGTGAAGCTTGGTGGGGTATACCTAATACAAGTTACCCTGGCTCTACATCTTTCCCCATTGCAAGTGTTATAGAAAATCTAATTACACCACATTTGATCGGGAAGGATAGCAGAACAATTGAAAAACACTGGTTTGATATCTGGGAATATGGTTATAGATATGCTGATCAAGGAATATTCTCAATGGGATTGTCAGGTGTAGATATCGCGCTTTGGGATTTATTAGGTAAAGAATTAAGAGTACCTGTTGCCCAATTACTTGGAGGAGTAATGCACGATGGATTGCCTGCTTATGCAAGCCTGCCACCTTTGAGGGATCCAGACCTAGTTATAAGTGAAGTGAAAAGGGCAATAGAATCCGGTTTTAATGCAGTAAAACTACATGAAATAGATCCAATGTATGTCCATTTATTGCATAATAATTTTGGAGATTCTTTAGGAATTATGGTTGATGTAAATGGTCATTTTTCATTAATTGAAGCTATCGCTTTTGGAAAAGAAATATCGAATCGCAATATAATCTGGTATGAAGAGCCTGTAAGACCAATGCGAGATCACAAATCAATAAAGAAAGTTTCCGATCAAACAAGACTTCCCATAGCTGCAGGTGAAAATGAATATACTCTAAATGATTTTAAAAACATTTTAGAATCAGACTGTTTGACTTACCTACAACCTGAGATAACGAAAATAGGGGGGTTAACAACTGCAAAAAGAATTTCAGGTCTCGCAGAACTATATAATACTGCTCTTTGCCCTCACAACTTTAGAATAGGTCCTTCATTATATGCTTCCATTCATTGGGCATTTGCTTCACCAATGGCTACTTGGATTGAAGTCCCTTGGATTCAAGGAACTTTTGCTGGTGAATATCCTCTTCCACCTATTTCAGAAGGGAAAGTATATTTACCAGAAGGTAGTGGTCTGGGACTAAAATAACAAAAATCTCACAGGAAATACTATGAAAATTGGAATAGAATTAGCAATTAAGACACCTGTGAACGAAATAGAACAGGCAATAAAGCTTTGTGAAAAACATAATTTAGACAGAATTTGGATTCCTGATTCTAATATTTCCCTCTGGGAATTCTGGTCAATACTAGGTCTTACTGCAAATGTTTCTAACAAAATAAGAATAGGGGCAGGGGTGACATCGCCATATCAAAGAAACCCTGTTGTAATGGCACAAGCTGCAGCAACAATAGATCAACTTTCAAATGGTAGACTAGATATGGCATTAGGGAGAGGTAGTCGATTTTGGCTTTCAAATATTGGGATAGACGGAGTTGATGATGGATTAAATGAATCTTTTGAAATTTTAAAATCTCTTTTTGCTGGTAATGAATTAGATTACTCTGGAAATCAATTTAATATTAAGTCACCAGCTTTACGACAGTCTATAATTCAAGAAACTATACCAATATATATAGCAAACACGAGTGAATACTGGACGGAAAAAGCAATAAATTTTGCAGATGGTATTCATACCTACACTACAAATATAAATCTATTAAATTACATGAATGAAGCATCAAATAAAGCAATTCAAAAACCGTTTTATAAAATTACTACGATTGGATATATTCAACCCAAAGAAGTCGAAACGTGGTGGGTATCAAATTTTGCAAAAAACAGAAACTTACAACTACTTTGTAATAGAAATTCTGATGATATAGATATAGAAGAACTAAAAAATGACCTTATTTTTAATAACAAAAAATCTCTTAACCAACAAATATCAAAACTAGAATCAGCAAATTTTGATGAGTTAATGATAGCCTATCGAAGACCTGAAGATTTGGAATATATATTAAAAACAGTTAAAGATTGCACATAGTGGCATATATAAAAAGGATTTACTATGGATGGTATATAGCGCTTTCAGGCACTATAACTAGCTTTATTTCTTTAGCAGTACTACAAATAGGACACGGTGCATTTATAAATGATATTTATGATGAACTTTCTTGGAGTATGACTGCAATATCTACCGGTTTTTCAATCAGGGTCTTTGGAGCAGGAATATTATCACCCTTAGGTGGATATCTAATTGATAAATTTGGGCCTAGAATAACCTGTATTACTGGCACCACTTTAACATTTATTGGATTAATTTTGTTTTCAATAATGACTGAATTATGGGTTTTTTATCTCTCCTCAATAATAATTGCAATTGGTATGAGTATAGGTTCACATAACGCTATAACAGCGTCAATTATGCACTGGTTTGATAAAAAGAGAGGCTTTGCTTATTCATTCTCTGCAACAGGAAGGGCTTTAGGATATATCGGAATAGTTCCAATAACATTACTATTGACCAACTATGGTTGGCGAGATACCTCATTGTATGCTTCTTATTTTTTCTTTATTGTGTCTTTACCCGCTTCTTTTGTGATAAAACCGAATCCAGAACTAGAAAATAAATCTCTAATAAAACCTAAATCTGAAAAAAAGATAATCAATAATGAATATGGAATAGTTGATGCTTTAAAAACACCTGCATTTTGGTTTTTAGCATTTGCGCAATTAATTTACAGTTTTGGGAATCAAATGAATTTAGTTCATCAGCAACCAGCATTGAAATCAATTGGATATTCATTAAGTTCCGTTGCTTTGATTGTAACCATATTTGGTGGAATCCAAGTCTTTGGAAGACTTGGGTCAGGGTGGATTGGAGATCGTATTGGTAGATCGTTTTTACTTATGATTAGCTTTTTGCTAATGGGAGTTGGATGGATTGGGCTTCTTTTTGCAACTCCTGATGCAATATTTTTTATTAGCCTGTATCTACTATTCTATACAGCAGGACAATCAGCTCATACAGCAACGGATCAAACTGTAGTAGCAGATTTTTTTGGAATTACAAGGTTTGCTACAATAAAAGGTTCAATGCAATTAATTGCACTATTGGGAGGAATTACAGGTCCTATTATGGCTGGACGCATTTATGATGTATATGGTAGTTATGACATAGCATTTATTATTTTATGCCCTGTAGTTAGCTTAGGTACCTTGTGCGTATTTATGGCAAGAAAACTAAGTAATAAAAATTAATATTTTTATCTGCTAGAAAGTTGAAAATGAAATAGTCTTTTTATAAAATTAAGACATACTTAAAGGAGGTTGTCATGGTTTTAGAAGTATTCCATGTAAGTGAAGAGGATTCTATTAGAATTGATGCTAATCGACTAAGAAATACAGTTGAAGCATTATTTAAAAGTGCAGGCATGCCCGAACATGATGCAAAAATAGCAACTGATTGTCTATTAAGTGCAGATCTTCGCGGAGTCGATAGCCATGGCGTATCCAATATGCTACGCGTATATATGCAAAACATAAATGATGGTGTTATAAACCCTGCACCAGATTGGAAAATAACTAACGAAAGATTATCCATAGCAAATATAGACTGTGATAGAGGGCTGGGAATAGTAATAGCCCCTCAAGCAATGGAAATCGCAATTGAAAAAGCAAAAGCGACCGGAATTGGTGTTGTAACTATGGCTAATGGTGCACATGCAGGTATGGTTGCATATCATGCAATGTTAGCACTAAAACACGATATGATCGGCATGTCTATGACAGCAGCAGGAGCACAAGTTCTACCTACTTTTGGAGCTGAGCCTAGACTTGGCACTAACCCTATAGCAATTGCAGCACCTGCAAATAAAGAAAGACCTTTTGTTTTTGATGCTGCTACAAGCTCTGTAGCAGTAAATAAAATTAACCTTGCAAAAAGAATGAACGTTGCGATACCTGGAGGACTGGTTGCTCAAGCTGATGGAACACCTATATTAGAAGAATCCTTAGTGCCTGATAACTACAAATTGCTCCCTACGGGATCAACTAGAGAACAAGGGTCTCATAAAGGATACGCACTAGCTTGTATGGTTGAGATATTATGTAGCATTATGTCTGGGAGTGGTTTTGGATTTTCAAATGAACGAGGAAGAGCCCAAAGTTATGTTGCAGCATATGATGTTTCAGCATTTACCGACGTTAATGAATTTAAAAATACTATGGATGAATTTATAAAAAGCCTACGTGAAACACCCCCAGCACCTGGACAAAATGAAGTTGTAATCCCAGGACACCCAGAATTTGATGAAGAAATAGAACGTGGACAAAAAGGTATACCTTTACATAAAGAAGTTATCCAATGGTTCGATGATATTTGTGGTGAATTAGGAATAAATTCAATATGGAAATAAAATATCGCGACCTAATACTCCCAAATGGATTACAAGTAATCATTTCAGAAAATCACACATTGCCTACAGCTGCAGTAAACTTATGGTACCATGTTGGATCTAAAAATGAACAAATAGGTAAAACTGGATTCGCCCATCTTTTTGAACATATTATGTTTGAGGGTTCAAAAAATCATGATACTGGATTTTTCCAAGCCATAGAAAAACTTGGAGCATCCCTTAATGGTTCTACAAATTCTGACCGTACAAATTATTGGGAAAATTTTCCAAGTAATTACTTGGAATATATCCTCTGGTTAGAATCAGACAGAATGGGTTTTTTGCTTGAAGCATTCGATCAAAAAAAATTCGATACCGAAAAAGACGTAGTTAAGAATGAAAGAAGACAAAGCTATGAAAATAGACCTTATGGGGTGTCACATCTTGTATTACAAGAACTCATTTATCCAAGCCCTCATCCATATCATTGGCCAACCATTGGGTATCACGAAGATTTAGATAGTGCCAATTTAGATGATGTCAAAGATTTTTTTAAAAAATATTATGTGCCAGCTAACGCAAGTATTTCTATAGTAGGAGATATAGACCTAAATAAAACAGAAGAATTAGTATATAAATATTTTTCAGAAATACCTAAAAGTCCTAGACCAGAAAAACTAAAATCCTACCCTGTACGATTATCAGGAAATATAGAAATGTCGATTTATGACAAAATCACTTTGCCTGCAATCCAACTAGCTTACCCTACAGTCGAAAAATTCCATAATTATGAAGCTGCCCTAGATCTATTATCAATAATTTTAGGAGACGGTGAAAGCAGTAGATTACATAAAGCTTTAATTAATCGAGAACAGATCGCAATAGACGTATCGGTTTACCATGATTCAAACGAAATAGCAGGAGATTTTAAAGTTGATGCTGTTGCTGCTGAGTCGATAGATATTGATAATTTATTAACTAAATTACAAAAAGAATTTGACAACATAGCAAATACACCTTTTACACTTGAAGAGCTCGAACGATCTAAAAACAAAATAATAACTGGAAGAGCAAGAAGACTTTCGCGCAATGGGGGATTTGGAGGCAGAGCAGACCTATTAAATTTCTATAATGTTTATCAATCCAACCCAAATCTTATCAATACGGATACTTCAAGATACCAAGATGTAACCTTGGAAGACTTAAGTAATGTATTTAATAAATACATATACAATCGTAATCATGTAGCATTAAAAACATTACCACAACCTAGTAATGAAAACGTATCTATTCAAGTACCTGAAATTGATCGATCCATACCGCCCCATACAGAACAATCCTCAGAATATGTGCCAGAAATACCTACCTTACATAGTTTAAAAAATGGTATGAAACTAATTTTTCAACAAAAAACTGATAATGAATTAGTTTCATTTAAACTCTTAACTCTTGATGGTGCAATGACAGATCCTAAAACAATGTCTGGATTGACAAACCTCACTACAGAATTACTTGCTACAGGTACAGAAAACCGCACAATTACAGATATTGCTAATGATTTCGAGTATATAGGCAGTCATTTAAACTATATGACGGGTAGAGAAACTACAGTACTTGATTCTGAATCTCTAAATACGTTATGGGGGACAGGATTAGAAATAATCGGAGACATATACGAGAATCCAGTCTTCCCAGAGAATGAAATTAAAAGAAAGGTCAAAGAACAAATCACAGAACTATCTACTATTAAAGACAGTCCAAACGCATTAGCAAGGATAATTTTTCCTCAAATAATTTATGGGGATGCTTCTCAATTCGGCCATCCAATACTAGGTGCTGCCAATAGTCTTTCTGCAATCAAACAACAAGATATTATTAAACATCATAAATCAAGAGATACAAATGAAACATTTCTTATAGTAACTGGCAATACGACACTTGAAGAAATAGAAAAATATTCAGATCGAGCCTTTAAGCAGAAATATAACACAATTGATAAGAAGCATTCTCCTAATATCGAACTTGAAAAACTTCCTATATACAATATAGTTGATCTCCCTGGAGCCCCTCAAACTGTTATACGTGTAGGCTTCCCATGGAAAGGACGTAAGGACAGTCAATATTATGCTGCAACAGTTTTAAATCAAATACTCGGGGGGCAGTTTACTTCCCGTATAAATACAAATCTACGACAAGACAAAGGTTACACCTATGGGTTTCATTCATGGTTTGATTGGTCCGAGAACCATTCAATTTATTCAACTGGAGGATCTGTACAAACGAGCACAACTATGGCCTCGCTTCAAGAAATATATAAAGAAATCGAAGAATTTAAAACTTCTCGCATCCCTCAAAAAGAAGAGTTTGAAGAAGCAAAATCATCTTTAATTCGGCAATATCCATCTGCATTTGAATCGAACTCATCAGTAAATAATATTTTAACAAACATTGCTTTACATAGTTTGGGAACAGATTATTATCAAAACTATTGTCAAAATATTGAAAAAGTAACTATCGATGAAGTAATGCAAGTAGCAAAGGAATTACTGTCTATTCAATCTATTATTATATTGATTGTTGGGGATAAGACAGTTATCGAAAACGATAAGAATAAATTAGATATTACATTTACAGATATAACTGAAAAATACATTCAAAAATAAAAGGCCAGGTTACGGACACCTGACCTTTTCACACTACTTATAGTAACTACCAAGGATTGCTTAGTACATATTCACAATAACATCAAGTTTCGAATATGTCCAATATTTTTTTAATCAGCATTATTAATTACTCAATCTCATCTAAATTATTCTATAAATCAGATGCACTTAAAGCATTTTTATTTGATAAGGCAGTTATAATTTCATTAATTATAGAAAGTTTTTTCTCATCCTTTATATTAATTACTTTTGTATAATTGGCTGTATCCAATGGTGTCGTTCCATTTCCATCTACATAATTTATTTCTGCTCCAGAGTCAATTAATAAATCAACCATTTCTTTTTGAAGAAAAAATACTGCCCAATGTAATGGTGTAGCTTTATCTTTATTATTGGCTTCTAAGTTTATATCTGCACCATTAGAAAGTAGAAGATCTACAATTTCAACATTTCCTTTAACTACTGCCAGATGTAATGGATGAGCACCTGCTAATGGTATTCCAACTGGAACAGGGTAATTATTTATATTTGTGCCCGTATCTATGTGTTGTTGTACAATTTCAATATTTTCTTTATCGATTGCAGTCAATAAATCAATAGAAGGAGTTGAATTTTTAGTATTATCACTACAAGACAAAGTAACGATCATAATACTTGTAAGTAAAAACAAAGCTACGAGCCGATTGAACATATACTTCCTTATACTAACCAAGTTGATTAGATAATTTACCTAAAATCAAATCCATTCTTCCGATAAATTCATCAATTTCATCACTAGTAATACACAATGGTGGCGACATAGGTATCACATCACCTACACGGCCTAAAAGTGCATGTTCTCTCATTAAAACCGCACCTTTCTTTGCTAGTTCATCTTCCTTGGAAAATTTTTCTTTTGTTGATCTATCCTTTACCAATTCAATAGCGCAAAGGAGTCCAAGACCACCACGAATATCTCCTACAATTTCATGTTTTCTAAGAGTTTGTAGTTTTTCGTACAGATAATCCCCCATAACACGAGAGTTTTCAACCATTCCTTCATTGATCATAATATCTAAATTTGTAATGGCTGCAGCACATGCAACAGGATTTCCCCCAAATGTAATAAGGCTTCTGAAAGTTTTATCATCATCCCCGATAAAAGCATCTGCTACTTTTTTTGAAGCGATTGTTGCACCAATAGGTATATATCCGCTAGTCAAACCCTTCGCAACAGTCATAATATCTGGCGTTATACCCCAATGCTCAACAGCAAACATTTTGCCAGTTCTTCCAAATCCAGTTATCACTTCATCACAAATCAACAAAACTCCATATTTATCACATATTTCACGTACTAAAGGCCAATATCTAGGATCGGGAATGTGAATTCCGTTAGCAGCTGAAATTGGCTCTCCTATAACAGCAGCTACAGACTCAGGTCCTTCGTGCAATATTGCGCGCTCAATGTCATATGCACATTCTATTGGATCCTGATATATATCACGATAATTATCAACATTAGAAACATGGATATTACCTGGCATCAAGGGACCATAATCACCTGGAGCACCAACTCCTCCTCCTCCAAGACTTATGCATGCATGAGTAGCTCCGTGATACGAGCCTCTTCGGCTAATTACTTTCCAACGTGATTGTCCGTTGTTACTATGATATTTTTTTGCCATTTTCAAAGCTGTTTCAACCGCCTCTGAGCCACCACTGACAAAATAAATACGGCTTTCTTTATCTGGTGTCAAAGACGCTAATTTACCCGATAATTCAACAGTAGCCGGGCTAACTGTACCACCTGGTGAATAGGAAACTTGTGTCATTTGTTTATAAACAGCTTCTGCTATTTCATTTCGACCATGGCCTATATTTTTTAACCACATACCAGCTATGGTATCAAACCATTTTACCCCTTTTAAATCTTCGACCCAGACACCACTGGCTTCTCCAACGAGGGTAATACCAGTGTCATCAGAAAGATCTCCCGCTTGTCTGGAGTGGGGCCAAAAATGAGCTGATGCAATATCTTTTAAATTTTCTAAATCTTCCCCAGTTCTTGTATCTAGAGCCATAATTACACCTCATAAAAAGATTTTAAAAGAATAACTTACTACAAATTTGGAAATATTCTATACAAAAATATAGACTAAAACAACTTAAATAACAAAAGTGTTTAATGTAATATATATCTATTGAGCAGATCGATCACTGAGTAAAAAATGACTACACCAATTAGACGTCAATATTTATCAATAAAAGCGGAACATAATGACGCACTTCTTTTATTTCGTATGGGAGATTTTTACGAAACTTTTGACAATGATGCTGAAATTATTTCAAAAGATCTAGATATAGCTTTAACTTCCAGGGAAATGGGTAAAGATAATCGAGTTCCTTTAGCTGGAATTCCATATCATGCACTCGATTCATATCTGGCAAAACTCATTAATAAAGGTCATAAAATTGCTATTTGTGAACAAATTACAGATATAGAAAATAGCTCAGTAAAAGGGTTAATGGATAGAGAAGTAGTTAGAGTTATTACACCTGGCACAATAATTGAACCGTCAATACTTAATGATAAAAAAAATAACTATATTGTCAGTTTGGTACTAAAAAATAATATAGCAACAATTGCCTTTATAGATACAAGTAGTAGTAATATTATCGAAATAATAGATACTCCTAGTATAAACCTCCCTTTGGAACTCGACAGAATAAACCCAGCTGAAATTATTAGTTCTGAAGATCAACCAGCCCAGATAAATGAGTTTATTATTACAAATTCAAATGAAAGCTTTTCTAATGTCGCAAATTCA
>VFGE01000019.1 GCA_009392515.1 SAR202 cluster bacterium
GCCAACCTGATTATTATAAATGGAACCAATGGTTCTTTTTAAAACTATTTGAAAACGAGTTAGCATACAGATCAAATGCACCAGTGAATTGGTGTAATCAATGCCAAACTGTTCTTGCTAACGAACAAGTAATTAATGGAAAATGTGATCGATGTGAAAGTGTTGTAATTCACAGAGATTTGGAACAATGGTTTTTCAAAATAACCAACTATGCCGAAGAACTATTAAGCTTTGATAAAGTTATAGACTGGCCAGAAAAAATCAAAACCCTTCAAGAAAACTGGATTGGTAAAAGTTTTGGAGTACAAGTAAAATTTGATTTATCTCATTTACAAATTTCCACACCACTAATCGAAACTTTTACAACAAGAATAGACACTCTTTTTGGGGTAACCTTTATTGTTTTAGCCCCAGAACACGACTTGGTATCTGAACTTACAACACCAGAAAATAAAGAAAAAGTTGAAAAATACATTAATACTACTCGAGAATATTCAGAAATAGAAAGACTTTCTACAGAAAGAGATAAAACTGGAGTTTTTACCGGTTCATATGCAATAAATACTATTAATGGCAATAAAGTTCCAATTTTCATTGCCGATTATGTCTTAATGCAATATGGAACAGGTGCAGTCATGGGTGTACCAGCTCATGACCAAAGAGATTTTGAATTTGCTAAAAAATATGACTTAGATATTGTCAGGGTTATTGCAAAGAACGTAAATGATACCGAAGCTCTTGAAGAAGCGTATACTGAATCTGGTATTTTAACCAACTCAGATGTATTTGATAATATTAACAATGAAGATGCTAAGATAAAAATAGCTGAACATCTTGAAAAAATGAACCTGGGGAAACGCACTACAACCTATAGGTTAAGAGACTGGCTTATTTCTCGACAACGATATTGGGGTACCCCCATACCAATCATTTATTGTGGAGATTGTGGCACTGTACCTGTACCTGAAAAAGATTTACCTGTAATACTACCTCCGGATGCAGAATTCAAACCTACAGGAGAGTCTCCCCTAAAATATAATCCTGAATTTATTAACTGTAAATGTCCAAATTGCGGAAAAAATGCTGAAAGAGAAACAGATACCATGGATACATTTGTCGACTCATCTTGGTATTTTCTTCGATACCCTAACCCTAAGTACGATAATGCTCCTTTTGATTTGAATAAACTAAAACTATGGAATCCTGTAGACCAATACACAGGAGGTGCTGAACACGCAGTATTACACCTAATGTATTCCAGATTTTTTGTCAAAGCTCTAAGAGACATCGGACTATTTAAATTTGATGAGCCATTTTTACGGTTATTTAACCAAGGAATGATTATCGCTAACCATCAAAAGATGAGTAAATCCAGAGGCAATGTTATAGCTCCTGACGATTACGTTCTTGAATTTGGAGCAGATGTTGTACGAATTTATTTAATGTTTCTTGGTCCTTGGGATCAGGGAGGTGATTGGATTGATAGTGGAATTAATGGAATGGCAAGATGGATAAATAGGGTATGGAATATAAGTACAATAAATTCAAATAAGTTTACTTTGTCAAAAGAAAACCAAGAATTTACCAGAACTACTCACAAACTCATAAAAAACGTAACTGAAGATATAGATAGGTTCAAATTTAATACAGCTTTAGCATTTATGATGGAATTTACAAACTATCTAAACCAAATTTCAGAAAAGAATAATGCAACACCAGAACAATGGAACTTTGCTATCAAAAGCCTATTACTCCTTCTAGCCCCAATAGCTCCTCATATAACTGAAGAATTATGGGAATTAACTGGGAATCAATATAGCATACACAATCAATCTGTTCCTTCATTTAATCCAAAGCTCATCGAAGATGAAACAACAACATTGGTTATACAAGTTAATGGTAAAGTTCGCGACACTATTGTAGTAGAAATCAATACAGAAAAAGAAAAGGCTGAAGAAATTGCTCTTTCAAGCGAAAAAATTCAGCCCTATCTAGTAAACAAAGCTATACATAGAATTATTTATGTTCCTGATAAATTAGTTAATATAGTTATAAAATAAACTAACCTATACGAACAGTCCCTAATAAATCACGTATTTTTGCACTGCCATCAGCATTCCACCAAGAATCAATTGCATTGCCAACACGTTCTTTTGGTAAGCTTAAAATTGCACAGTTATAAAATTTATCTTTAAATTCTTCTTCAGATAAAGGATCAGCTTGTGTACCATGCATTACATGTCGATTGGTATCCTCTTCTAGAGTCGTACCATCTTTCAATGTAATCTTTACAGGATTTGAAACCATCATTCCGTCTCGTCCACTACTCCATTCGGAATTTATTTTTATATCTACTTTATCTATTGCTTCTAAATATTCAGATCGATCTAAATTTTCATCATTAAAACTTGCCATATCTATTTTCTTATCTACTAAAGCCGTAGCAACATTATAATGAATACTAAATTTACCTTGAAAACCATAGGTAGGTCTAGGGTACAAAAGAACATGACTTATTGATGAGAAATTATCTATTTCCACTTCATCTATATCATTAAAGTCTAATTCATTTGAATTTAAAATACTTAATAAAGAATCTAATGAACTATGATTTGATCCACAGCAAGGATATTTTTTTATTACAATAGAAGTTGCACACAACCAAGTATTACCTAAATCTTTAACCATAGCCTCAGGATCAAAATTTCCTGCTCCTAAATAGGCTGAAGCCCAACCAACTTTACTTTCTAAAAAGTTATCTGTTGCCTTCCAACCATCTCTGGCTAAATAACCTGCCATAATACCATTACGTGATGTCATACCAGCATGAAGAGGTTTAGTGTAAGTACCAAAGTTTTGCAATATACCACTAGGCATAGAACCTGCCATTCCTAAAGCAGTTAAAGTTTGTTCTTTATCTAGGCCTAATAAACGAGCTGCAACTGCAGCTGACCCCATAGTCCCAAATATTGCTGTTGAATGGAAACCAGTGGTTCCTTGAGGGGAACTTGAACCTCTCGATAAATGAGCTGCAGCCTCAAAACCGATAACATAAGCTGTTAGTAAATCATTAACAGTTAAATCTAATTCTTCAGCAATAGCTAGCGCTGGAGGTAATAAAGCCACACTAGGATGGCCAAAACCTCCCATATCATCATAGTCCAAAGCATGCCCAAGTGTTCCATTGCCTAAGGCTGCCATATATTGAGATGTCCTCATACTAGATCCGACAATAGTACAATCACCATTTCCTCCCTGATCTGATACAAACTTTTGAATCATTTTACCAAGGGGTTGATCAGCACCAGCAAGCATAACACCGATACAATCAAATATAGCTTCTCTCGCTGCTCTATATGCATCAGCTGGTATATCTTCTGATTTAGTATTTACAATAAACTCTGCTAATTTTTCTTCTGAACGTCCCATAGTTACCTCCTATTATTTATTAAGGTTAATTACTTCAATATCGTTTTCTTTGGCAATAGTAATATCAAATCATGTGTGATTATATTTATCAGAAAATGATGCAATATTAAACCATTTTTTCTGACTTAAATTACAGAATTTAATCATTGACACTGTATATAGCCAATGATACAGTTTTAATACACATTTAATTTATATAACAGGGGTAAACATGTCTTTTAATATAGTAGTATTAGCAAAACAAGTTATTGATCCTGAAGCTCCAAGTGCAAGTTATAGAATAGACGGAAGTGCTGGAAAACTTGAAGTTGATTCTTCACAAAAAATAGCACCAGTCATTAATGGTTTTTGTGAAAATGCCATTGAAGCTGCACTTCAAATCAAAGAAGCAGTTGGAGATGCTACAGTCAGCGTAATTTCTGCAGGTTCAGATTTTGTCATGGATGTCATGAAAAAGGCCGTTTCTATGGGTTCTGATGAAATGTATCTTTTGCAAGATGAAAAATTTAGCAATCTTAATGATAGCTCAATAACTGCAAAACTTTTAGCAACAGCAATTCAAAAAATAGGCGAGTACGATTTAGTACTGGCAGGTATGCAAGCATCTGATTGGGACCAAGCACAAGTTCCTTTAGGTATTGCTGAAATCCTTGGAGTGCCTTGTGTACCAATTGCAAGAAAAATCGAAATTAAAGATGGTAGAGCTATTTGTGAACGCGCAACTGATGCAGGTTATGAAACTGTTTCAGCGCCTCTTCCTTCTGTAATTACTGTTAATAATGAATTCGGACAACCAAGATACCCCACTCTAAGAAACATAATGGCAGCTGCTCGGAAAACTCCGATAACATGGGACGCTGCAGAACTTGGTTTGTCTGATGATGATCTTTCCCCTCGAATAAAAATCGTCGACCTATTTATACCTGAAAAACAATCTCAATGCGAAATTATTGAAGGTGAAGACGAAGAAGAAATGGGAAGAAACTTAGCACTGAAAATGCGTGAAGCAAAATTAATATAGGAGTATAAACAATGTCAGAAATATTACTTGTTGGTGAAGTAAATAGTGGGAGCTTAGCAGAAGCTACTGCTGAATTAATTGCTCATGGCAAACCTTTAGCCGAATCTTTAAACTCTTCGATTTCTGTTGCTTTACTTGATCAAGACTCTTCTAGTGCTGCTCAAGAAGCAATAAGTCAAGGAGCCGATAAAGTTTACAACATCAAAGACTCTTTGCTTACCACTTATCAGACAGATGCGTATTTAGCAAGCCTGGCAAAATTAATTCAAGAAATTAATCCAATTGCCGTGTTAATTTCTAAAACTGAAATAGGTGCAGATATTGGGGCAAGATTAGCATTTAGAGTTGATACTGGTATAGTACAAGACTGTATTGAGGTATCAGTAAATTCAGATAACAAAATTCAAGCTAACCGACCTGTTTTTGGCGGTAACTGTATGGCAACCGTTGTCTGTGATTCAAGTCCTATGATGGCCTTAATTCGACCAAAAACAAAAGAGGCTTTAGAGGCAGATTCAGGCAGATCTGGTGAAATAGTTGATTTTAATGCTGATCTCGATGAATCAGTAATAAAAAATCAAGTTGTTGAAAGAGTCGAAGAAGTACAAGAAGGAATACGTTTAGAAGATGCAGCTAGAATAGTTGGAGGTGGTCGTGGTATGAACGGCCCAGAGCCTTTTGATAATGAGCTCAAAGATTTAGCTGATACCATGGGGGCAGCTATTGGCGCCAGCCGTGCAGCAGTCGATATAGGATGGGTACCATATTCATATCAAATAGGATTGACGGGGAAAAAAGTTGCCCCTGACCTTTATCTACTTGTAGGAATATCTGGTGCAAGTCAACATATGGCTGGTTGCAGTGGATCAAAAAATCTTGTTGCAATAAATAAAGATCCTGATGCAAACATATTCCGAGACGCTAGATTTGGAGTAGTTGGAGATTGGGAAAAAGTACTACCTGCCCTAACTCAGCAACTTAAAGAATTAATGTAATTCCAATATAATTAAATTCCAAAACCCCTGAAACCTCAGGGGTTTTGTCTTGTTAGGGGTGGTTGAACATACATGAGTAATATGATGAGCTCATTTCGATATTCTGCGTTCAGATATCTTTGGTTAGGACAAGTAACTCATGCCGCTGGAATGTGGATAGACATGGTAACTATTCCTTTAATAGTTTTAAGCCTATATGACAGCTTAGAACAAGCTGCAATAAATGTTGGCTTGGTTATGTTTGTTCGCACAATGCCCCATTTCACACTGGGACTTTTTGCTGGTGTATTTGCTGATAACTTCAACAGAAAAACACTGTTAGTGGTTACTAAAATAGGTGTTGTATTTATTCAAATAATATTTATGTTTGTTGTATTTATGGATCATTTATCTATGACTTGGGTGTATTTATACACTTTCTTTCGGGGTGCAACAATGGCATTCGATCAGCCCGCAAGAAGAGCAATGATAGCTAATGTTGTCCCACAAGAACTGTACACTAATGCAATGGCTCTTAGTATGGGAACAGTTCAAGCAACAAGAATAATTGCTGCAGCAGGAGCTGGTTGGATTATCGCATTAACCAGTGGAGTTGATCGAATAACAGAAGCAGACTATGGATTCCAATTTCCTGTAACTATTATTTTAATACTATATACTTTAGCTTTTATTTTTACTTATTTAATTAACTATTCACACGAAGTAATAAATAACGAAGGAGAGAACAAAAAAACTATCCAGTATGTTTTTACTGAATTAATCGAAGGATTACGATTCTCATGGTCAAGAAAAGATATACGCGCAGTAGTAATTATGGCAGCATGTTTCTTTTTATTTGGAATGGTATTTATGCAAGTTTTTGCTCCACTATTTGCTAAAATATTAGGTATAGGGGAAAAAGGTCTTGGCATTCTTTTATCAATGAGTGGAATCGGCGGGGCTAGCGGTGCTGTATTTCTTGCAGCAATTAACCCTAATAATAAACGTGGAATTTGGATATTATCGTCACAAATTGCATTAGGGTTATCTCTCATATTCTTTGCACTATCAGTAGCATTTGACAATATGATGCTTATATATTTTATGGCTATTCTAATTGGATTATCTCAAGCAATTATTTTCCCGCTTATTAATTCAGTATTAATGAAAATTACTCCCGACCATCTTAGAGGGAGAGCAATGGGTCTATTAAGTTTGGATAGAGCTTTTGTATCTTTTGGAGCCGCTATAGCTGGACCAACAGCTGCATATGTAGGAGTAGCAAACGGCCAAATACTTTTTGGCGTAGGGTGTGTAATGAGTGGTATTTTTCTTTGGATTTTTGGAACTACTCTCAGAAAATTAGATTAAATAGTATAATTACTATATAGATTCAATCTGTACATAAAAGGCAAATATTGTGAAAATAATTTCCTCTAATCAGCCCATATTTAAATTAATTCTATTTGCAATTTTATTATTTTGCAGTGGATTAATACCAAGCAATCCTTCTAAGAGTGAAACAATTAATTCGATAATATCTCATGAAAAACATAGTTTATTACTATGGGAATTACAATTTTTACCACAGAAATTCTTTTATTCAATATCTGAATTTATTTTCCCATTTGAAAATAAAAAAGTTTCTAAAAAAGATCCAATAGAAATTATACAAAATTACATTAAAATCAATGATCAAATAAGAAAACACAATAACGAATATGAGTATGCAGCTATAAAAGGTAATGATTTTAAATCAAATGCAGAAAAAGAAAAGATAATCCAACAATACATTAATGAGTTAGAACAAAACCAATTAATAACTGAAAATGCTTTAGAAGAAATAGTAAGTAATGCAATTCAGGAATTCAATATATCTATATTGCCAAACACAGTATTTCCACCTGTTTTGATTAGTATAGAACCACCACCGTCACTTTTAATATTGTCACCGAGAGATCAAATAAAATTAGAAAAAACAATATTATTAAAATCCGATAATTCAATTCCTCAAAGATATAAAATTGAAGATACTATTGAAAATCTAGAAAATAAATCAGTTCTTATATCAGATATTGGTGGATTATCTACTTTTCCTGCAACAGTAAAAGTAAGAAGTTTAGAGTCTACTCTAAGCACAACTGCACATGAATGGTTTCATAATTATATGATCTTCAAACCTCTTGGAAGAAGTTACTTCAATGATGACAAACTACGAACAATTAATGAAACTGCGGCTAATATTTTTGGGGACGAAATATCTAAATATATATTAGATATTGAAAAAAATGATGTTTTAATAAATCCTATAACTACTGAGCCTTGTAGCAAGCCTGATTTTTGCTTTGGGTTAGAAATGAATGAAACAAGATCTACTGCTGAAGAATATCTAAATCAAGGTGATATTTCTAAAGCTGAAAAATATATGGAAGATCGTCAAAAATTATTTCTAGCTGAAGGTTACATAATTCGTAAACTAAACCAAGCATATTTTGCTTTTCATGGTATATATGCTGATAGCCCGTCTTCCAAAAGTACTGTGTTTGAAGAACTCACCAATATAAGAAACCAATCCAAATCTTTAGCAGATTTCATAAAGAAAATAGAAAATATAAAAAATGAAAATGATTATCAAAAACTAATTAAATGATTCTATTTGTGCCCTTGTATTTATAACAAGGGCACAAATAATTTCTTATTTTGAAATCATTCCACGACCAAGTGTAATTGCCCAAGCTGTATAGACTATGTAACAAATACCACCAATCAGTGCCATTGTTGTTGCTTGATCTGTTGCCAATAATGAAACCTGTGCACTTATAACAACAATTACTGCAGAGAGCGCTGCTATACTTGCAAATATAGAGCTATCATCTCTCGTAGAAGCACCTAGTGCTATAAGAAAACCACCAACTCCAAATAAAAATGTACATAAGTTTGCTAAAGAAAAACCAATTGTTGCTAATTCACGATCCCCTGTTAAAGTTACTGTTCCTATTCCAGCACCTAAGCTTAACCCAGAACCAATAGCCCAACCAGCTACTGCTATAAATACCATTGGCATTCCAAGCCTAGCTAATGCGTATCCATTACCACCTTCAAGACTTTGTACAAAATACATGAGTCCGGAAAGCATAGTAATGAGAGCAACAGGTATAAGCATTGAAGTAACAATTCCATAGGTTTGTAAATCACCAGTCCACAATTTAATCACCGCTTCAGCATCTGTTGGGTCAGGTTGGCCTCCAATACCTAGTACGCCTCCTGGTTGAATAAAGTAAATCAATACAGCAACGATTGGACCTATAATTAAACAATATCCAGCCATTTTTTCTACAGAAATCGTGCCCATTTTATTCCTCCTTATTATTTAAATAAAATAACACTGTTCCTGGTATTTGATTATATCACTTTTCTAGTAATTAATTTATTGACTTGTTCAGAATATGTTAATATACTCACCTGTATTATGTAGCTCTTCTCTGAATTATGATTGATTCAGGGATATTATTATAGGAGGTTTATAATGGGCGCAACAGAGAAGTTGGCAAGATTTGTTATTGAAACACCTTCAGAAAAGATTAGTGACGAAGCAATAGAAAGAGCCACAGCAGGCTTGATGGATGCTGTTGGAACAGCACTTGTTGCTAATACTAATGAGATAGGTAGAATAATAACTGAATTTACTGAAGAGGTAGGTGGAACTCCTGTTTCTCGTGTAATTGGTACAAATATTAAAACATCATCTCCAAATGCAGCTTTAGCAAATGGTACACTTGGACATGCTGATGACTATGATGACGTTGGTGGTTTCGGTCATCCTGCAGTAATTTTAATGCCTACGGTATTAGCACTAGGAGAACAACTTGGCAAGACTGGACGTGAGATTTTAGATGCTTATGTTCTGGGATTTGATGTAGGCGCTCGCTTAGCCCAAGGTATTGGGGGAGACCATTATGAAAGAGGTTGGCATTCAACCGTAACTCTTGGTACATTAGCTTCTGCAGCTGCTGCATCCAGACTAATGGGTCTAACAGTTGACCAAACACGACATGCTTTGGGTATAGCAGCTTCACATGCTGCTGGTATGCAGGCAAATTTTGGTACTATGACAAAACCATTACATCCCGGTAATGGTGCAAGAAGCGGCATCACTGCTGCAACTTTAGCTTCTAAGGGATATACTGCAAACCAAAATATAATTGAAGCACCACTAGGATATGTGGCGGTATTTGGTGACAAACAAGCAAATATTAATGCAATGACACACCAACTTGGTGATGCTCAATGGCAAATAGTAAATCCAGGATTTAAAATCAAAGAATGGCCTTGCTGTTATGGTAACCATGGAGCAGTTCCAATGCTAATTGATTTAGTACACAAATATGAAATTCAACCTGAACAAGTAGAAAGCGTTGAATTTATAGGTGGCATGGGAGCTTCTGGGTTCTTGAACAGACCTGATACTGACACTTATTTCGGTGGGAAATTCAGTTTGCAATTTAATATTGCTGCAGCTGTTGTTGATGGCGCTATGTCTTATGACACATTCACTGATGAAAAGGTGAATAGCCCTGAAATACGAGACATGATGTCAAGAGTTATTCTAAAAGATGACATTATGACTAAAGACTTACCAGCTCGAATACATAGTCAACACAGGGACCAAACAGTCGTCATAAATATGAAAGATGGAAGAAGTGTTAGTGATAGTATAGAAACTGCTACAAACACTCTCGTTGGTCATGAGATTGACGTTAAGTTTGAAGCAAATGCTAGTAAAGTTCTTCCTTCTGAAAAAGTCGAACGTGCTCTTTCCCTTCTAAAAGATCTTAAAAATGTAAAAGATATAAGTGAAGTTTTAGACGCGGTTACCGTTTAATCATAAAGAAAGAATAAAAAAGAGGGGTTGAGTTCAACCCCTCTTTTTTATAATAGTAAGATGAATAATTTACCACTTTCAGGTATCAAAGTTATCGAAATTGCACATATAGTAGCTGGACCCACAGCTGGTCTGATTTTAGGGGATTTGGGTGCTGAAGTTATTAAAATTGAACCACCTAATGCACTTGATGCTAGTCGAATTGGATCAGGCAGAAATGGAAGCTTTTTCTTTGTGAATCGAAATAAATCCAGTATAGTTATAGATCTGAAAAGCTCAAAAGGGCTTGAGATACTTTACAAATTACTAGAAGATACTGATGTACTCATTGAAAATATGGCACCTGGAACTATGAATAGGCTTGGAATAGGTTACGAACAACTAAGTACAAAATTCCCCAGATTGATATATCTCAGCGTAAAAGGCTTTTTAAGTGGCCCTTATAGCAATCAAACATCCCTGGATGAGCTTGCGCAAATGGGATCAGGCCTTGCATATATGACAGGTAGGTCAGGAGATCCAATACGTGCAGGAGCTAGTATTATAGATATGGGCGCAGCAATGCATGGAATAATTGGAGTGCTTTCAGCTTTATATACTAGAAGTATTACACAAAAAGGACAGGAAATTACTTCAGGTTTGTTTGAAACCGCATTATTTTTTGTTGGACAACATATGGCATTTAATCAACATTCAGGAACTACCAATGTCCCATTACCTGAACGTCATCATGGATGGGGTGTATATGACAAATTCCGTTGTATTGATGGAGAATTGGTATTTATTGGTGTCACAAGTAATAATCAATGGAACACGTTCTGTAAAATCTTACAATTGGACGAATTAGCAGATAATGAAGAATTAAAAGATAATCCTGGTAGAATAGCAAATAGACCATTAATTCTTCGTACAGTTACTCCCATTATTGAAAATATGAAAAGTTCCAGAATTCTAGACATGTTAAGGGAAAATGGAATCTCAGCAACCCTTGTTCACACACCTGATACTGTAATTACCGATCCACATGTAAATTCTGGAAAAAGATTATACAATTTTACTTCTGACGGAAAAGATTTTGCCTTACCTAAATTACCTTATGAAAGTAGTAATTATGAATTTACTAAATCTTTACCTGCTCCTGACAAACCTGGATTGCAAACAAATTCAATATTAAAAAAAATGGGATACACCGATACTGAGATAAGTGAATTTTTTGACGACAATATTGTACAATAAGGTTATGGAAACCATAATCATAGATGTTAATATATTCGAAGAATTTTCTAACGATCTATCTGAAGTATGGATAGAAAAAATAGCACTGAATTCCCTGAGACTAGGTTTGCTTTCATTAAATTCTGAATTTATCCTTGAATACCATTCTCTAGGAATTACTATAGCAGACGATATAACAATTCAAGGCTTAAATAATGATTATAGAGGGTTAAATGAAATAACTGATGTTCTTGCATTCTCCGAAAATTACCCAGGAGAATATTATGGTGAAAGTGAAAAAACAATATCTACTGCAGAATCTTTCCCCAATGAGACTGGATATGCGGGTGAAATCGTTTTATCATATCCACAATGCAAACGACAAGCTGAAGAAAACAAAATTTCTATCAATAAAGAATTAGCTACATTAGTTTCTCATGGTGTTCTTCACTTAATTGGTTATGATCATACAAATGATAATGAACTAAAAATTATGGAACAAATTCAAATTGATTCAATTAAACATTTATTGGATACATAATTTACAATGAACAATTACGTTTTATATAGGAAATGGCGCCCAAAGAGTTTTTCTGAATTGGTTGGTCAAACAGCAATTAGAAAAACCCTAATGAATGCAATATCTCAAAATAGAATTGCCCATGCCTATCTTTTTAGTGGCCCTAGAGGTACCGGAAAAACAAGTACAGCAAGAATATTAGCTAAGGCAATTAATTGTAAAACTGAAAATACTGAAGAGAAGTTAATTTGTAATACTTGCGAAAATTGTATAGAAATTAATTCATCAAATTCATTAGACCTCATTGAAATTGATGCTGCTAGTAATCGTGGTATAGATGAAATAAGAAGTATAAGGGATAAAAGTAATTATTCCCCTTCCAAAAGTCTATATAAGATTTATGTGTTAGATGAAGCACATATGCTAACAAAAGATGCGTCTAACGCTTTACTTAAAACATTGGAAGAACCCCCTCCTCATGTAGTATTTATATTAGCTACTACAGAAGCAGATAAAATGGAGCCTACTATACTTTCAAGATGTCAAAGATTTGATTTTAAAAAAATTGACAATAATGATATCGTGCAAAGGCTCGAACAAATAGCGAATTATGAAAAAGTTAATATTTCTGAATCAGCAATTAAAAGAATCGCAGAAATATCAGAAGGAAGTTTAAGAGACGCTGAAAGCTTTCTCGAACAAATCATACTATCGAATGATGAAGAATATATTGATGCTAATCAAATTAACAGCATTCTTGGCATAACTGATTCAAAACAAATAGAATTATTACAAGAATCAATACTTTCAGGAAATATTACCGAAACAATACAATTGATAAATAATTGTGTTTCTAACAATACTAGTATTAAACAATTGCATAATAGTTTGATTATCACGTTAAGAGAAACATTGATTCATCAAGCAACTACTTCAAATAATACTGAACAAATATTACATATCGCGAAATGTCTTAAAATACTAGTAAATTTAGATTTTTCTAAATCATTAAATCATGCATCTAGTCTTGAAATAGCTGCTATAGAAGCTTCTATGTTAAAAGAAAATGAAAACCTTGAGTCCTTCAAGAGGATTGCAAATGAAAAAACGATCAACACTCCCAAAAATATACCTAGCGAAACTCCTACAAAGATGATCAATCAAATAGATGAAATGGTAGAACCAAATTTACAAGATCCCGAAGGAAATGATCAAAATGATCCGGGTACAGATACAAAAAATCAAAAAAGTATAGAAGCCACTTCTGAACAAAAACCCCAAATAACAAATGAAAATATAATAAAAACGGAATCATGGCAATTAATAATCGAAAAGTTTGCTAAAATTAAGGGAGAACGTTTTGCAATTGGAGCATTATTACGCGACTGTAGAGAAGCGTCAATTGATAATGATAAATTATGCTTAAGCTTTGCAAGTAATTCAAATCAAGAACGCTTTATCGGGGAATTGGATCATGGCAGAATTAAATTAGATTTAATCGAATCGATCTCTAAAACTTTTCAAATACCCTCTCTGAATGAAATTGTTTATAATGATACAGAAAAAAAGAGTAACTCTAATAATAATAGTATGAATTTATCAGTTATGAAAGCTCTCAATTGGGGCGGTCAAATTATCGAAGATGAGGTACAAAATGATGAATAAAAATATGATTAAGCAAGCACAACAACTACAACAAAAACTCATGGAAGAGCAACAAAAACTTGAATCTGAAACTGTTACAGGTTCATCGGGTGGAGGGGCTATTCAAATTACTATTAATGGGAAATATCAAGTTACTGAAATTTCAATTGATCCGGAAACAATTGATCCAGAAAATGTGGACATGTTAGAAGACTTAATCACCACAGGTTTTAATGAAGCAATTGAAAAAATACAACAATTAAGTGCTTCTAGACTTAATTCCTTAACAGGAGGATTCAAGCTTCCTGGAATTTCTTAAGAATTAAATTGTGAAAGTAAACTTATATGCAAATTCCTGAACAAAATCACTCAGTTAAAATAATTTCAAAACTTATTAATGAATTGTCTAAACTGCCAGGAATTGGACCCAAAAGTGCCCAGAGATTGGCATATCATTTTATTAAATTACCGAGTTCTGAGGTAATTGAATTATCTAGTTCTCTCATAGAACTCAAAGAAAAAATTCTATATTGTGATATATGCCAAAATTTAAGTGATCAAAACCCTTGTACAATTTGTACTAATAATCGACGTGACCAAAAAATTATATGTGTAATTGAAGAACCTTTAGACATACTTGCATTTGAAAGAACAGGATCATATAACGGTCTTTATCACGTATTGCATGGCGTTCTTTCTCCAATTAACGGGATTGGTCCAAATAACCTTAAAATAAATGAATTACTAAATCGAATAAAAGTAAATGATATAGATGAAATAATCTTAGCAACTAATCCCAGTATAGAGGGAGAAAGTACGGCTATGTACATTCAAGAAATTATAGGAAATTTGGTGCCCAAAGTTACTAGATTGGCAAGAGGCCTCCCAGTTGGTGGAGATATAGAATATGCTGACCAAATGACTATTATGAGAGCTCTACAAGGACGTCAAGAAATATAAATGTTCAAATATTTGTAATTAATACTAAAGTGAGATTTTGTGGTTAATAGAGAGCGTTCCTATAAAACTGAAGCCATTATTTTAAATTCAAAAACTTTTGGTGAATCAGGCCATATCTATATTGTCTTTACCCCAGAATTTGGAAAATTAAGTATAGGCGCAAATGGTACAAAAAAACCTAAAAGCAAACTGTCCGGTCATCTACAAATTAGCAATCGTTGTAATCTAGTAATTGCTAAAGGGAAAAGTATTGATACTATTTCTTCAGCCGAAACTACAGAACTATTTCCAAACATCAGAGAAAGTTATGACTTAATTAATAATGTTTTTTATGTCATGGAGTTATTTGATGTTTTTAATCCTATTAATGAAATTAATAAAGATGCTTACAATCTATTATTAGATTCTTTAAGATGGCTAAATATTAACCAAAATGTAAATTTACTAATTTTATATATAAGAATGAAAATTCTTATCATAAGTGGATGGGATTTAAATTTTTCAAGTTGCAATATATGTTTTGATGAAAATAAGGAAAATCTCAGTTCCATCAATTCTAACTATGGAGGTGCAATTTGTAATATGTGTAAGCCTACAATTGACAATTCTCTTTCGACTGATGCTCAATCCATTAAATTATTACATTATATTTCTTTAGCCACTAGAGAAAAATTATTATCCCTAAACCTTGAAACCCCGTTGATAAAAAAATGTTTAGCTATTACTGAATTTCTAATACATGATAATTTAGGATTTAAGTTAAAAACTAAACTATTCTTATAGAAAATCTGTAAAGTTTGTATTTAAATGCTATTTGGTAACAGAAAATCTTTTGAGTTTGTAATAGAATACTAACCGATTATGAATAATACAATAAAACCCTTTAAAAAAATACTTATAGCAAACCGTGGTGAAATTGCTTGTAGAGTCATAAAAACATGTAACAATATTGGAATTAAAACCGTTGCAATATATTCAGATGCTGATCAAGATGCTTTACATGTAAAATTTGCTGATGAATCAAAACCTTTAGGAGGATTAACTCCTACGGAAAGTTATTTGAACATAGATAAAATAATTCAAATAGCTATTGAGACTAATTCTGAAGCTATTCATCCAGGGTATGGATTTTTATCAGAAAATATTGATTTTGCAAAAGCATGTGTGGATAACAATATTGTATTTATAGGCCCATCTACTGAAGCTATACAAAAAATGGGAGACAAAGTTACAGCTATTCAAACAGCCATGAAAGCAGGAGTTCCTTGCCTACCAGGTACATATGCACCCGTTACCTATGCAAAAGCAAAAAAAGTCTGCGATGAAATCGGTTATCCAGTTATGGTAAAAGCCTCTGCTGGTGGGGGGGGTATAGGCATTAGAAAAGTTGATTCAGCAGAAGATCTTGAAGAATCATTTAAACAGGCACAATCATTGGCTGAAAGTTCTTTTGGGAATTCTAAACTATATGTTGAAAAATATATGACGAATGGATCTCATGTAGAAGTACAAGTTTTAGCAGACCTTCATGGAAATGCTATACACCTTTTTGAACGAGACTGCTCAGTTCAAAGAAGGAATCAAAAAATAATTGAAGAAACACCCTGTACCAAACTCACTGATCAAAAAAGAAAAGAACTTTGGAATTCTGCCATTGATTTAGTTAAACATATAAATTATACCAATGCAGGTACTGTAGAATTTTTGGTCGATGAGGAATCTAATTTCTATTTCCTTGAAATGAATACTAGACTTCAGGTTGAACATCCAGTTACTGAAATGACTACAAACCTAGATATTGTCGATCTACAAATTAGAATAGCTGCAGGAGAAAAATTAGGCATTGAACAGGAAGACATTAAACAAACTGGACACTCCATTGAAGCCCGTATTTATCCTGAAGATCCTAAGACATTTTTACCGACAATTGGTAAAATTTCTTCTCTTGAATTACCTGAAAAGAAAAATATACGAATTGATGCATCCATATTTGAAGGATATGAAGTATCGCCTTATTACGAACCCATGATGGGTAAATTCATCGCTTGGGGACGAAATAGAAAAGAATGTATTGTAAATTTTATTAAATATTTAAAATCTACAAAGATTGTTGGTATCACGCACAACATTCCATTAATTATAGAAATCTTGCAATCCGAAGGATTTGTAAATCATAAGTTTTCAACAAATTTTCTTACTGATGTTTTTCCATATGAAAATAATAATACTAGCGATGAAGAAATAGTTGCCGCTATAACAATTGCATTAAATGAGATTTTTGGCTCAAAATCAAATTCACCAAGTTTGAATAACTGGAAAATGCAAGGAAGAGTATCTCAGATGAATCAAGGTAGCTTTGGTGGACTACGATGGTAAAAAAACAAATTACGGTGCTAGTTAATGGGAAATCCCATATAGTAGAGATAGAAGATATTACTTCTTATCCTTTTGATATTTATGTCGATGGGAAGAAAATGAGTGTATCAGTTCAAAATTCTACTGTAAACAAAACTGCTACAACATCAAATGTACCAGATCTAAACGAAACTAATAATGGCCTAAAGGGTTTAACACAAAATGGAAACAAACTTATTAGATCTCCTATGCCAGGAAAAGTAATCTCAGTTCCAATAAAAATTTGGGACCACATTGAAGAAGGGTCAGAAATTTGTGTAATTGAATCCATGAAAATGCAACAAAGTTTATTGTCCGGAAATGCAGGTATTGTGAGAGCAGTATTTATAAACGAAGGAGACTCGGTTAATACTGGTGATGTAGTAATTCAAATACAATAGGTTATTTGATTAGCATTTGTATTTTATCCCATATTATATTATGAATTTCATCAACTGATTTAGTCGCATCTACTGTAAGCCAACTAGAATCTTTACTCATAGCAACATATCCCTGAAAAACACGTTTATGGAAATTTATTGATTCAAGTTCAAATCTTCGACTACCTTCTACGTCCATTCTTGGGTTTTCTTTTTCAATAGAATTAGACACAGTATCTAATAAAGATAATTGAGAATTAACTCTACCTAATGCTTGATCTGGGGCAACACTTAAAAAAATTGTAATATCCGGCCTAATACCATTAGTACTCACATTTATAATATTTTCTATAGTATCTAAATCAATTTTTCTACCATAGCCTTGATATGCAATAGTAGATGCGATAAACCGATCACAAATAATTATTGTATCTTTTTGCAAATTCGGCTTTATTACTTTTTCTATCAACTCACTTCTTGCAGAAGAAAAAAGGAAAAGTTCTGTTAAGGAATTCATGGTAGTATTATTTAAACGTGAAGATTTTTTCTTAATTGAACCACGTTCAGCTAATAAAATTCTTCTAACTTCTTCTCCAACAGATGTACCACCAGGTTCATGCAGCAATAAAGACGAAAACCCTTCATTAATTATTCGTTCATAAAGTAGTTTTGATTGTGTAGATTTTCCGCTACCTTCTCCACCTTCAAATGCTACAAAAACGCTCATTACCAACCTTTTTCTGTTTTCTTAAACACTCTAATATATCTTTCAGGTTCTTTCCCATAACTAATTGAAACTAAAGAATTATTATCTAAAACCTGATGCTGTAATTTACGAGTATACGCGTCCTGCGGTTCTAATTGTACACTTGAAGAACCATTTTGAATTTGTAATATAGCATTTTCGGCATCTTCCAATGCTTCTTGAATTGAAGATTTTACTTTTTTATATGAATCTAAATTTTTTATGAATTCAGAAATTTGAGATACCGTATTTTTTCTTAATATGTGTACAGGAGTCCCATCTAATTCTGCGTTAGTGATGACTTTAGGACTTCTTCTATACTGACTTTTAGTTGTAACTACAATTTGTGCATCTTTCACATTTTCTACAATTTTCATATTGGTTTTATAAAAATCTGCTAATTGACGAATAGTACTTTTACTTATACCAAATGGTAAAATTGCAGTGGAATCTATATCTCTACCATTTTCTAAATGTCCATTAGTTTTTTTAGCATATTTTTGGTAATTATTATTGCTGAACTCATTTCCCAATTCATGTATTTCAGGTAATTCGAACTGCTTTTCTAAATCTGGTAGTAAAAATTCTTTTTGCTTGAGTACTTCTCCGGAACTATCTAACCATCGGATTTCAGGATTAGGTTTAATTGATTTCAAGATATTATCTACAACATTACCAACTTCTTCATGGACAGCCATTTTTTCTCTATTTCTGATTTCCAATACTATTTCAAATGTTGGTGGTAATTTTCTTTCGGTTACCGTTTTCTGAGTACCCCTTTTTCTTGCTTCTTCATCTCCCAAAATAACTGTTTGGACACCCCCTACTAAATCAGATAAAGTAGGGTTCATTAATAAACTTTCTAAATCATTACCATGTGCTGTAGCAATTAGCTGCACGCCTCGTTCTGCAATAGTTCTCGCAGCTTTAGCTTCAAGTTCTGTACCCATTTCATCAATGATAATTACTTCAGGCATATGATTTTCTACTGCTTCAATCATTATGTCATGCTGTAATTCTGGTCGTGCTACTTGCATTCTTCTTGCTTTCCCAATACCAGGATGGGCCACAAACCCGTCACCTCCAATTTCATTAGAAGTATCGACAATTATCACTCTTTTAGCCAAATCAACAGATAGTACTCTTGCTAATTCTCTTAAAATTGTAGTCTTACCTACTCCGGGTCGACCAAGTAATAACATACTTTTATCTTCGTTAACTAAATCCGTAATGGCTTTCGTAGTTCCTTGTACTGCCCTACCAACTCTGCATGTCACTCCAATAACAGTTTTATCTCTAGCCCGTATTGCAGAAAATCTATGTAGGGTTTTTTCAACTCCAGCTCTATTATCATTACCAAAATCACCTATTTTCTTAGTCAATAAATCTAATTCTGCAAATGAAATAATGCTTAAATCCATTTCTTCATCACGATCAACAAATCTTACTTGAGGTCTGCGACCAAGATCTAAAACTACTTCAACGAGAGAATTTAGATTGTTATTTTGTAGAAGGCTCTCACGAATTTGGGATGGTAGAACATCTAAAAAACTATTTAGATCATCAATTTCCGCGTCTGGTTTCATGCATATCCCCTTTAATAAAATTAGATACTAATCTCATACTTCTATTGCCATTTCTACTTTAGAAGTCGAATTATCATATATCATAGACTGAGTCTGATAAACTAATGTGTAAAATGATACTTGATTAATTAAACCCAAACTTTGAAGACTTTCAAGTAAGGATTTCTCTTCAATTTTTACTATCCAATATACCTGTTTTCTTTTTGTGTTTTGATATGCATCAGAAATAAATTCTGGAAGTATATTTGAATACTTATGAAATATATTTAGACTAACAGCACAAATTTTATGATAATCTTTCTTTGATAAAGAACCTAGAAGGTTATCTCCATCTATATATAGCAATTCTTTAGCATCAACATCTACCATACTACATAGTTTTAATAAATCATTATCGTAATAGGTTAAATTTTTCTTAACAAAAAAATCTAATCCTTTTTCATATAGAGCTACTAAATCTGATTTATATCTATTATTACTTAATCTAGATAAATAAATAGGGTTAGATTTATATAAAGAGTATTGGCCGCCTAGTGTCAAAATTACATTCTGTGTAGCAACTTTAAATTTAGCACTAACTGCACTATCAACTAACTGCCAATTATTTGGAATTTTTAATATCATTCCATGAGATTTTCTTTTTGTAATATATGCTGTTGAAATATCAAGAATGTTTTTAAATAAATCAAAATTGACATTCTCAAGCAATAAGTGGCGAACAAACCAATAATTTTTATTTTGTACCTTTTTTATACAAATTAATCCATTTATTGAATTAGAGTTTGTTGAAATAAAAGTAATTTGATTATGATTATATCCAAATATATTTAAACATATTAATAATCGCTGCATAAACTTAAGTGGTTTGCCAATATTATCAGGTCTTTGTACAGAAAAATCTGGCATATCTGATTTTAATACGTGAAATATATCAAAAAAACCGAGTTTCTTAATCATTAATTACCTAACTATAAACTAAATCAATAAAATATTTATGAAACCTGTTATCCGTAGTTAGTTCAGGATGAAAAGATGTACCAAGTTTCTTGCCTTGTTTAACTCCTACAATTTCTCCATCATTAAGTGTACAAATTACGTCTACATTTTCATCAATGTTAAGGATTTTAGGGGCTCGGATAAATACACCTGGAAAAGGATTTTCTGTATCAAAAGAAAAATTAATTAAATCTTTAAAACTATCTATTTGTCGTCCATATGCATTGCGACTCACATTAATATTCATAAGGTTTAGCGGGTTAGGAATATCTTCTTTGAGATCATTAGCCATTAAAATTAATCCAGCACATGTGCCCCAAATTGGTAGATCGCTAGATGCAGCTTCTTTTATAGCTGGTCTGAAATTATATAAATCCATCAAGTATGAAATTGTAGTACTTTCTCCACCAGGTATTACAAGAGCATCCAAATCAGCTATTTGGCTAGCTTTCCTTATTTCTCGTACTGACACCCCCAAGCTTGAAAAAGATTTTATATGTTCTATAAAATCACCTTGAAGTGCCAAAACTCCAATTCCAGACAACTGTTACCATCCCCTTGTGGCTAATTGTTCCTCTTCTGGCATAGTTCGAACATCTAAACCCCTCATTGCATCCCCTAAACCTGAAGATACTTCTGCAATTATGTCAGGGTCATTAAAGTGAGTAGTAGCTTTGACGATAGCCTTTGCCATTGCTGAAGGATTGGATGATTTGAATATACCAGATCCAACAAAAACTCCCTCAACACCAATTTGCATCATTAGAGCTGCATCAGCTGGAGTTGCTATACCACCTGCTGCAAAATTTACCACAGGCAGCTTACCTGTTTCATGTATTTGTAAAATTAATTCATAGGGAGCTTGTAGATCTCTGGCTGTTGCCATTAATTCTGTAGGATCCAAATTTGTGATCCTTGTAATCTCACCTAAAACTGATCTTGCATGTCGTACGGCCTCAACAACGTTTCCAGTACCAGCTTCTCCCTTGGTTCTAATCATTGCTGCCCCTTCACCTATTCTACGTAAGGCTTCGCCCAAATTCCTACAGCCGCAAACGAATGGAACCTTAAAATCATGTTTATTAATATGATTGTTTTCATCAGCAGGAGTCAATACTTCTGATTCATCTATATAGTCAACACCTAGTGCTTCTAGGACTTGAGCTTCAACTAGATGACCGATTCTAGCTTTAGCCATTACAGGTATACTTACTGCTTTTATAATTCCTGTAATCATGTCAGGATCAGACATTCTTGCAACTCCTCCGGCTGCCCGAATATCAGAAGGCACTCTTTCTAAAGCCATTACTGCACACGCGCCAGCATCCTCAGCTATTTTGGCTTGTTCTGGCGTTACCACATCCATTATCACTCCGCCTTTAAGCATTTGAGCAAGGCCAGTTTTTAAATCCCACGTATTTTTCTCTACCATAAAAGATTCTCCTAACAGCTAATATTAGTTAACTGATTAACACATAAAACATAATAAAAGTATACTCCTTAAAGTATACACTATGCAATTTAAATACTTGATCTTAACTACAAGAACTATTTAAGGGGACTAAATTAATAATTCGTATTGAAGTATTAATTTAATTTAACTACAATCAGCCATGAATCAATAAAGGATTTTTATGTTCAAAAAGAAAATATATCGTGGTTGGTACATAGTTACTGCAATATTTTTTGCTAACTGGATGGGTGCGGGTATAGGAGTTCCTATTTATGGGTTATTTTATGTTCCTATACGTTCATCACTATCTCTGACAAACTTAATGCTTTCACTTCCACCTGTGATAAGAAATTTAACCACACATTTTATGGGCCCCATCGTAGGACCTTTAGTTGATAAATTTGGGCCACGTTACCTGATGACAATGGGTGCAATTATTGCAGGATTTAGTACATTTCTTATGAGTACAGCAGATAACTTTTGGGAAATTATACTTTATTTTTCTATCATTGGTGCTTCAGGCCATGCATGTCTTAGCCATATTGTTACAAATACAACTTTAGCTCGATGGTTTATAAAAAAACGTGGGAGAGCTACTGGAATTGCCACAACAGGTATTAATGTTGGTGAAGCAATTATGGCGCCTCTTATTCAATTATTAATAACCTATGTAGGATGGAGAAAAACTTGGCAATTTATGGCTTTAGTTCCCTGGTTAATTATAGCACCGACGAGTTTCTTATTTATGAGAAGATCGCCAGAAGATTTGGGATTAAAACCTGATGGGGAAAGTGATGTAATTGAAAATAAACAAAATGTATCCAATTCATATCAAGATATTGAAGAAATATGGACACCAAAAGATGCTTTTAAAACGACTTCATTATGGGCTTTGGTTTTCTCAACCAATTTAGCAGCGATTGCTGTTATAGGAGTTGTTTTGCATCAAATACCATTTATGATTGATCAAGGTTTATCACCAGGAATAGCTGCTTTGAGCCTAACTACGTATGCTATCTTTGCTATACCATCTAAATTGATTTGGGGGTTTTTAGCAGAAAAAGTCGCTATCAAATATTTAACAGCTGCCTCCTTACTTGGTTCAGCTATTGGGTTATTAATTCTAATACAGGCTAGTACAATAAAGGGTGTATTACTATTTGGTATTATTTATGGATTAACAAGGGGTGCTTGGGCAGTTGTCCAATCACTGATCTGGGCAGATTATTTTGGTCGTGCATTTCTCGGTTCAATAAGAGGGTTTGTTTCTCCAATACAAGGTTTATCGGCAATATTTGGTCCTCTTTTTGCTGGTTGGTTAAGAGATATTACAAATAGTTACCAAATTCCTTTTTATACTTTCGTTGGTTTATATATCATAAGTGCTTTTATTATTTTAATAATACCTAAACCTATTTTAAAAAAATAAATTTCTGGTAACAATTTTATTACTAATTAGTGATAAAATAATAAAAAAACCTAGGACTTATGATGGAACCACAAAAAATTATCGTTAAAGGCGCTCGCCAACATAATTTAAAAAATGTATCTGTAAATATACCAAGAAATAAATTTGTTGTAGTTACAGGAGTTTCAGGTTCAGGTAAATCTACCTTAGCTTTCGATACTATCTACGCTGAAGGTCAAAGAAGATATGTTGAATCGCTATCCTCATATGCAAGACAATTCTTAGGCAGAATGGATAAACCAGACGTAGATTATATAGAAGGGTTAAGTCCATCTATTTCAATTGATCAAAAAAATACGTCTCAAAACCCTCGTTCTACTGTTGGAACCACTACTGAAATATACGACTATTTACGTTTGTTATTTGCAAGAGTTGGCAAACCCCATTGCTACAAATGTGGAAATCGGGTAGAAAAACAAACTATCCCACAGATTGTAGATACTATACAAAATATGGATGAAAATCACAGAATCATGATTCTATCACCTAAAGTTGTCCATAAAAAAGGGGAACATAAACAGATATTCGAACAATTAAAAAAGGATGGTTTCGTACGTGTTCGTGTAGATAATGAAATTCGAGAATTAACTGAAAATATTGAATTAAACAAACAAAAATGGCACACAATTGAATTGATCGTTGATAGAATCACTTCTGGTCACTCTACTGATGAAAGTCGTATTCACAGCTCAGTAGAAACTGCCTTAAATCAAGGTGATGGTACAATAACTATACTAAATGTTGAAAATAATCAAGAAACTGCTATTTCAGAGAATTTTGCCTGTGTAAATTGTGGAATAAATTTTACTGAAATTGAGCCACGAACTTTTAGTTTTAATTCACCACATGGAGCATGCAACAGATGCTCAGGAATTGGTTATCATTTAGAAGTAGATCCAGATTTAGTCATCCCAGATTATACGTTATCAATGAGTAAAGGCGGCATTCTTCCCTGGTCCTCATCAGGTCGACTTTCTCAATGGGGCCGTAGTATTTTAGCTTCACTAGCCGATAAATATAAATTTAATATTAATGAACCTCTTATCAATCTTTCAGATGAAATGATCGACATTCTACTACATGGAGATAATGACACTATTAATATAACCCATGTAACAAAAAGAGGTATGCGCTACCAATGGAACCGGAAATTTGAGGGATTAATTCCTAATCTTGAACGGAGATACCAAAATACAGACTCAGACTACTCTAAAAAAGAAATTGAAAAATTTATGTCAAAAGTTGAATGCCCAGAATGCAATGGTAATAGACTAAAACCTACCTCATTATCAGTAAAAATCGGCACGGAAAATATAATTTCATTAACAAATATGTCCATCAAACAAACTTGGGAGTGGACAAAAATTCAACTTAATACGACTAGAAACAATTCAACAATTCTCAAAAAAGATTTTCCTATAGCAGAGCCAATTATTAAGGAAATTAAGAATAGATTAGAATTTCTAATTGATATTGGTTTAGATTATATTAGCCTTGATCGACCTACTTCAACTTTATCTGGTGGTGAATCTCAAAGAATCCGCTTAGCTACACAAATAGGGTCAGGTTTAGTTGGAGTTTTATATGTTTGCGATGAACCATCGATTGGACTGCATCCTGCTGATGGTAATATGTTAATAACTACACTAAAAAAACTTAGAGATCTAGGTAATTCATTATTGGTAGTTGAGCACGATGAAGCAGTTATGGAATCAGCTGATTATATTATAGATCTTGGCCCAGGTGCTGGAGAAAACGGCGGTTATATCATTGCGGAAGGACCACTAAAAAAAATTAAAAGTGTTACAGAATCTTTAACAGGTTCGTATTTAAGTGGTAGAAACATTATACCTACACCTTATATTAGAAGGAAACATAATGGAAATAAAATAAATATAGTAGGTGCTAGAGAAAATAATTTGAAAAATATAAGTGTTGAGATACCACTAGGTAATTTGGTTTGTATAACCGGAGTTTCAGGATCTGGAAAATCAACCTTAATTAATGAGGTTTTATACAAAAAATTAAATCAAACACTAAATAAAGCTCGAGCAAAAGCGGGAGCTTGCGACTATGTTGAAGGAATAGAAAATATAACAAAAGTAATTAACATTGATCAATCACCAATAGGTCGTACACCAAGAAGTAATCCTGCAACTTACTGTGGTGTTTTTACTCCAATAAGAGAATTATTTTCAATGCTACCTGAAGCCAAGGTACGTGGATATGCTCCTGGGAGATTCTCTTTTAATGTTAGAGGTGGACGATGTGAAGCCTGTTCCGGGGAAGGTTCTATAGAAATTGAAATGCAATTTCTTGCAAATGTAACCATACCTTGTGAAATTTGTGAAGGGGCTAGATACAATTCTGAAGCTTTAACTGTTCTTTTCAATGAACATTCTATATCTGATGTATTAAATTTAACTGTCGATCAAGCAATAGATCTATTTTCTAATATACCTAAAATTGTTAATAAATTAACAGTAATGAAAGAGGTAGGTTTAGGGTATATAAAACTTGGGCAACCAGCAACAACTTTATCAGGTGGAGAAGCTCAAAGAGTGAAACTAGCTACAGAACTTTCCAAAAGATCTTTGGGACATACTTTGTATATTTTAGATGAACCAACAACAGGATTATCCCTATATGACTGTGAATACCTACTAGAAGTTATACAAAAATTAGTAGATAAAAATAATACAGTTATATTAATAGAACATCACCTTGATTTAATTAAAAATGCTGATTGGATTATTGATCTCGGCCCTAAAGCTGGCGAAAATGGCGGGTACATTATAGCTACAGGAACTCCAGAATTTATTAGCAAGCAAGAAAAATCAATAACCGGTAAATATCTTATTCCTAAATTAGAGAAAGAAGAATATAATGTTCTTCAATCTTCTTCAATAAAATAAATACAACTATATAATTATGAAAAACAACAACGACTTACAACCACAAAACTTTTCAGACTTACTTGGTTTTGAAATTCTCCAAAAAAATCAAGAAAAATGTATCGTTAAAATGGAGATTCATCAAAGACATTTACAAGGTGCAGGGTTTGTACAAGGTGGGATAATTGCAACTATAGCTGATGCTGCTATATCTATGGCACTGGGAGTTATTAAAGCAGATGATACTACACTATTTACAGTTGAAATGAAGATAAATTATATAGCCCCAGCCTCTGTGAAATCAAAGTATTTGATTGCAGATGGCAAAATATCCCACAAAGGTAATTTACTTTCGCTAGGAGAGTGCATTGTATATGACGCAACAGACAAAAAAATTGCACAAGTATTAGGGACATGGATTACAGTCAAAAATAATAACTAAACATATGAAGCCAATAGTAACACCAGAAGAGGCAGTAAAAGAAATTAAAGATGGATCTTCTATCATGATAGGTGGATTTGGTGGCTCTGGAGATATGCCAACAAACCTTATACTTGCACTAAGTAATACTAGGGCAAAAAATTTAACAATTATTAGTAATACTGGTGGATTACCTGGATTCGGACTACTAGAAAATCAAAGAGCACCAATAAACCATGATATCTTAATTAAAAATAAACAAGTAAGTAAAATTATTTCTTCTTTTCCAGTTTCTCCATCTCCTTCAATGAAAAATGCACTTGAAGAAATATATAAAGAAGAAAATATTCTGATTGAACTGATACCTCAGGGAACTTTAGCTGAAAAAATTCGTGCTGGAGGAGCTGGTATAAGAGCATTTTACACACCAACAGGCGTTAATAGTTTTCCAAGCGAAAATAAAGAAACTCGTTTATTCAATAATAAAAAATATCTTTTGGAAGAATGGTTACAATCTGATTTCTGTTTTATAAGGGCTCACAAATCTGATACTTTAGGAAATTTGATTAATAAAGGTACTTCAAAAAACTTTAACCCAATTATGGCAACAGCAAGTAATATGACAATCGTTGAAGCAGATGAAATAGTTGCCCCCGAACAATTAATACCAGAACAAATTACAACGCCCGGAATTTTCGTGAATAAATTAGTACATAGGAATTAGATTATTATGAAAGAAAGACTGAACAGAGAAACTATTGCAATGAGAATAGCAAAAGAAATTCCTAATAATTCTTATGTTAATTTAGGAATAGGAATACCAACATTAGTTTCACAATTTACAAGTCCTGAACAAAATATTATTTTTCATAGTGAAAATGGTGTTTTAAACTACGGTTCTTTAGCTGATTCAGGTAAAGAAGATCCTGATCTAATTAATGCAGGGGGTCAATTCTTAAAACCAACAATAGGAATGTCTTTTTTTAATTCTGCTGATGCATTTGCCATGATAAGAGGAGGGCATATAGATATATCAGTTTTAGGGGCTCTTCAAATATCAGCAAAAGGAGATCTTGCCAATTGGATGATACCTGAAAGAGGAATTGGGAATATAGGTGGAGCAATGGATTTGGCTACTGGTGCTAAAAAATTAATTGTTGCTATGGAACACACTGATAGAAATAATAATCCTAAAATAGTTAGCAAATGCAGCTATCCTTTGACGGTGCCTGAATGTGTAAATTTAATAGTCACTGATTTATGTGTAATTTTAGTTGAATCGAAACAATTAACAGTCAAAGAAATTGCACCCGGGTGGAACAAAGATGAAATTCAAAATTTAACTGAAGCAAAATTACTTTTTGACAATAACATAACAGAAATAACTCTTTAAGAGACATATAAAGCTAAAATTTATTATTTTTACACTTGCTAATCATCATAAAAAGAGTAATACTTTGTAATACTTTAGAAACCGACAAAATTAATTGGGGAGGTTATATTGTCTAACGAAAATGCAGTAAAAACAGGCGAATATTTGTTATCAAGACTTACTTCTTGGTTTGGAAATAGACCTGATTATTTCAGTGCTTTTATTGATCGAAACGTAGGTGGTTACGGATGGTTACCTGCTGAAGCATATTATGCTTTATCAGGACCAGTGTCTTCTATAAGTGCAAACGTAACTGCGGTTAGAGGGAACTCACAAGGTGAGGGTGGATTTAGTCCAGATATAGAAATTGATATCGACAAAGAAGCTCATCAAGTTGCAGTTGTCCCTGCTTTAGTTACACCTGATAAAAATCTTACCACCTTAGTAGATGGTGGCCTTGGAGGAGCTCTAGAATGGGCAAGTGGTGTACTAAAAGATAGAGCAATTGTTTATCTTTTGGCATTCCCTTCAGGTATAGAAACTGAAGACTGGACTAATGCTTTAGCAAAAGCTGAAGAAAAATACCAATTAAAGGCATTGGATTCTATGCAGTTTGTTATTCCTCGCCCACCAAGAGAAATGGCAAGAGGAGCAGCTACAGTTCTAATGCATTCATCTCGAGTATAAAAATAAAGCATCACACTAACAAAGCAGCTATCCAGCTGCTTTGTTAATTTAATTCAAAAATAGATCCAGATTCTGTTTTTATAACTTCTATCCTAACTGGAAAGGCTTCTTTAATTTCCTCAATATGAGTAATCACGACAACTCTTTCAAAATCTGATGATATTTGGTTAATAACCTCAATTATTCTCTCCCTACCCACATTGTCTTGTGTCCCAAAACCTTCATCAATAAAAATAGTCGGTAATGGACAACCCGATCTCCTTGCCAACAGCTTTGATAATGCAATACGTAAAGCTAAATTAATTCTAAAAGCTTCTCCTCCACTAAAAGTTTCATAACTTCTCATCCCACGCGAATCAGAAACATTAATTTCTAACGTTTCTGCAGTGTCACCTTTTTGTGTTTGTCTTTGAGTTTCTAAATTGATAAACATTTCTCCATTTGTCATTTTTTCTAATAAATAATTAGCATCTTTTTCAATTTCAGGGATGGATGCTTCGATTAATAATGCTTGTACTCCTGTTCGTCCGAGATATGTCGAAAGTTCATCGTAACGACCATACTCACTATTAATTTCTAGCAATTGATTTTCATATTGCTTTAATTCAGTTTTTTGACTGGAATATACTTCAAACTGTCTTTCAATAGATAATTTTCGTGAATTTTTCTCTATCTTTTGATTTAACAAATTATCAAAATCATTTTGTAGTTTTTCGACTTCTGATTTGATTTCAGGGGCTGATTTTTTCTTTATGTCATAATCATTTAATTCATGGTCTATCTTTTCTATATTTGTATTTCTCGATAAAATTAATTTCTGAATATCACTAATTCTATTTTCAATTTCTGGTATTTCTTTCTCAGCTAAACTTAGTTGATTAAATAGATCTTCATATGAATGAATCTGTATTAGTTTTTCCTCAAGAATCTTATTTTCTACAGGATCAAATCCTAAATCCTCGATATTTTTGTTAATTTCGCTTAGTTGAGTTTCAGATTGATCTAATGAATTTCTCTCTTGTGTATATGCAGCAATTTGACTATTAATTCTTATAAATTCATTATTTATATTACTATCATTTTGATTAATGTAATCTAAAATTGATAGTTTTTTTGTTTCTAGCTCTGAAATTATTGTTATGTTACTCCTATACGCATCAGCTAGTGTTTTTCCGTTTTTTTCAAATTCTTCCTTTACATGTTCTCTACGATCATTTAACAATTCAGTTCCACACAAAGGACAATTTTGCTCACTATCTTCTATTAATAAGATTTTTTCTTTCAGATCGTCCATTTGGTTTTTTAGATTATCATTATGAGTATTTTTTTCTTGTATTTGTAACTGCAATAAATTTAATTGTTCTTTTTTATTTTGTAATTCATCCAATAGCTTTTGAGTTGAAAATAAATTTTGTTTTAGAGTTTCAAGTTGTTCAATAATTTCATTTAAACGTACTAATGCATTTTCTAAAGACTTTTTTCTTTCAATCAAACTGCTATAGGGACCTATAAGGTTATTATTTTGTTGTAACTTGTTCCTTAGTCGATTAATCTCTTGAAAATTTTCGTGAATTACTTCTTTTTTATCCAAAATATCCTGATATTCGGATATTTTTCTTTGTAAGGTGCTTAACTGATTATTAAATATACTTAAATCATCAACCAATGTTTTCTTATCTATCAATAGCTTGGATGTTTTTGTTTCAATTTCTTCAATAAGTAAATAATCTTGTTTACGGTTTTCTAATAATGGCTGAATTTCTAAAATGTGTTGATCTACCTGAATTAAATCAGATGATAATACCTTTAACTCCATTTCCTCTTCAGTAAAACGAGCAAGCTGATCTTGCAATGTATTAACTTGTAATTCTACTGTAGTTTTATCCGATCTTAATTCTCTAACTTTTTCTCGAGCTAATTCTTGTAATTTATCAAAATAGTCTAATTGCAATATTTCACCTAAAGTACGTTGTCTAAGTGCGGGGGTACTATTAGTAAATTCATCTGACCGGCCCTGAAGTAAAAAAGCACTATTAATAAATGTTCGGTAATCCATTCCAACTAATTTCAATATTGAAGATTGGGTATCTCTAATAGTGTTTCCTGTTAATACTTGAAAATCTAATTCAGAATCAACCTCTCCTGTTTGAGCCACATACAATTCAAGAGATGTAGCTCCAGATCTTGAACCTTTTCTTTTAGAAAATCTTCTAATAACTTTATATAAATTTCTTCCCTCTTTTTTTTGAAAATATCCATCTGAAAAAAATTCCAATTCTACTCTCATGTCATTTTCGCCATGTTTAACTAATTCATCTTGTGGTCGATGGACCTCATCACCCCATATCGACCAACAGATTGCATCAAGTAAAGAAGATTTCCCATGTCCATTTTGGCCAGAAAGACAAACTATATGAACACCATTAAGATCCAATGGATTTAAAGATGATCCATAAGATTTAAAATTTTCAATTGTCAATTTATTTGGTACCATATAATAGTATTTTAACATTTAAGGTTGTGTTGTATAGAAGTTTACACTTTAGTAAATGAAACCAAAAAAAGATTAATAGGTAGTATTAATTTATGTTTGAAAATTTAAGTGCAAAATTATCACAAATTACTCGAAAACTAATTAATCAGCGACGTCTAAACGAAAATGATATAAATGATTTTTTGCGACAAATCAGAATGGCATTATTAGAAGCAGACGTGAATTTTAAAGTTGTGAAATCTTTAATTGAATCTATTAAAAATGAAATAACAGATACTAATTTTTCAAAAAGTCTAAACCCAGGTCAAATATTAGTAGAATCCCTAAAAGAACAATTAACAATGATCCTAAAAAGTGATGATTCAGAACTTATAAAATCAAATAATAAATGCTCTAACATTTTATTAGTTGGTATACAAGGTTCAGGAAAGACTACAACTGCTGCTAAGCTGTCTTTTTATCTGAATAAATTAAACCAAAAAACCCTCTTGGTTGCTAATGATCTAGTAAGACCTGCAGCTATTGATCAACTAATAAAATTATCAAATGATAATGACCTTGATATTTACTATGACAAAAATATTAATGACGCAATTAAGATTACTGAAAATTCACTTAAGTTTTCAGGTAATAATCAATATCAATGGACAATAATAGATACTGCAGGTCGATCACAATTAGATGAAAAAATGATGCAAGAATTAATCGCGATTAAAAATAAAGTTAAACCTGAAGAATGTATACTTGTAGTTGACTCTATGATAGGGCAAACAGCTGTGGAAATTGCAAATTCATTTAATGAAACAATAGGACTAACTGGATTAATAATCACAAAACTAGATGGAGACTCCAAGGGTGGAAGCGCCATTTCGATTGTTAAAGAAACTGGTCTACCAATAAAATTTATTGGTACAGGTGAAAAAGTTAGTGAATTTGATAAATTCTACCCTGAGAGAATCACATCTAGAATACTTGGAATGGGTGATTTACAAACCCTTGCTGAAAAAGCTAATGAACAAATTGACTACGAAAAAGCAGAAAATCTAACAAAAAAAATAACCTCTGATTCTTTTGACTTTAATGATTTGTTGGATCAAATGAAATCTATACAAAATATGGGATCTCTTGAAAATATTATAAATATGATACCTGGAATTAATTTAAACCAGATGGGATCTAAACTTGCTGAAAATGAATCAAAAATGAATAAAATGAAATATATGATTGACTCAATGACTCCAATAGAAAGAAGAAATCCCAATATTTTAAATGCAAGTCGTAGAAAAAGAATAGCTACAGGTGCTGGATTAGCGCCTGTAGAAGTAAATCAATTAATTAATCAATTCAATCAAACAAAAAAAATGATGAAATCTTTATACGGTAAAAACGGTCGTAATTTGAATAAATTAATGAAGTCAGGAAATTTTCTGAAATAAAACCTTTTTAATTGTATTATTTATCGTTGTCTTCATGAAATAACTTATGGATATAGGGATGTTTTGCAACAATCGCAACAACGAATGAAAAGATGATCGTGCCTCCAAAAAGAACAAAAATATTTACGTCTGTCATTCTTCCAAGCAATATCAAAGCAGCATCTTCAAAAAAATGCAGAACTGACACAATTGCGGTAAAAGGAATTACCCCACGTAGATTCATTTTCATCTATTCTAGGTAATCTCTGAGAGGTTTTGATCTAGCTGGATGACGAAGTTTTCTTAATGCTTTAGCTTCAATTTGTCGTATTCTTTCTCTGGTTACACCAAATTCTTTTCCAACTTCTTCTAAAGTTCTTCCTCGTCCATCTCCTAAACCAAATCTAAGTTCAAGTACACGTTTTTCCCTGTCAGTTAAACTATCTAATATCTGTATTATTTGTTCTTGTAATAAAGTCTCTGTGGCAGCATCTGCAGGAGCTTTTGCAGACCTATCTTCAATAAAATCTCCAAGATGAGAATCCTCTTCTTCACCAATAGGTGTTTCAAGTGAAACGGGTTCTTGAGATATTTTCATAATCTCTCTGACCTTATCAGCACTAACATCCATATCCCATGCTATTTCTTCTGTTGAAGGTTCTCGACCATATTCTTGAACTAATTTTCTACTCGTTCGAAGTAACTTATTAATGGTTTCAACCATATGAACTGGAATTCGAATAGTTCTTGCTTGGTCTGCTATCGCTCTAGTTATAGCTTGTCTAATCCACCAAGTTGCATAGGTGGAAAATTTATATCCCTTCCTATAGTCGAATTTTTCAACTGCACGAATTAGACCAATGTTACCTTCTTGTATTAAATCAAGTAGTGACATTCCCCTACCAATATATTTTTTTGCCACTGAGACAACTAATCTGAGGTTAGCTTCAGCTAAATGTTGCTGTGCTGCTTCTGACCCAGCAGTCATCTCATCTAGATATTGTTGAAGTATCATTTCATAAGGATATAGATTATCAACTAAAGGGCCTTCTTCAACTATAGCAGCTAATTGTTCTAGTGTTGAATTCATATCTAAAACATATTCAATTTGTTTTGGTAGCAATCGAGTATTTATAGAAAGTGAAATAATATTTCTTTTCAAGTCCTCTGTATCAATTTTGTATTTTTTACTCCAAACCAACAATTGTTCTTCATCAAAACTATTTTGTAAAAAGAATTGTAATTTTTCATCATACACAAGCTCCTGAAGTGTATAGTGGCCTTCTTTTTCCATAATCTTTTCAACAATATTAGTAATATTTGTTAATTGACTTAATGTCTTTAACATTTCAACAAAAGTATCTGGTGCAGGCATATCTCTACCGTACATAGATTGATATGACTTATGTATCTCCTCTATATATTTGCCATTTTCCATGATTTGAGCTAAGCCACGCTCATCCTTAGCTTTTAATAATGCTACACGCCCAATCTCTCTTAAATACATCCTAACAGGATCATCAATCATATCATTTGGCTCAGCCGATCTTTCTGTATCCTGCTCAGAATCATTTTCAGACTCAGTTATTTTTTCAGGAACAACATCAGATAAATCTATTTTTTCCAAATCAATATTTTCTGGAGATTCTTCTAATGCTACTAATTGAGCATCATCAGGTGCATCAATACTGTTAATATCTGGCTCAACTTCAGATTCATCAAATTCATCAGGTGCATCTTCTAAGGCTAAAGATGATTTGTCTTTTTCATCATTTGTATCTATTTTTTTCTTTCTAGGCATATTAAGGTCCTTTAATTATCACTATTTTTTTTAGTAGATTTATTAAATACATCCGAAAGCATATCATTAACAATAATAGCTTTTTCTTTCAAATGACTCAAATCTTGAGAGGGAACATCATTTAACTCTGACTTATTCAACCATACATTAGCTTCTTCTTTTTTTATTCCCCTTAAGTATCGCTCTTGTAATTTAAGTACACACTGTTTAACTGCTTTTTCCTTGTTACTTTTTGTCATACTTGGAAGATCGATCTTCCTTAAGTCCTCCATACGGGACAGAACATCTTGAGATATATTAACTTCATCTTCAATTATGCTTTCTTGAGAACCGTTATATTTTAATAATATATCGAAAACTTGCCTATTTTCCCAAATACTAAACCATGATATATCTGCATTTTCGGCTAAAGAGAAAAGATGGGGCCATTTGACTATCATTGACAACATATGTTCTTCAAGTAAATATGAGTTATCTTTACTTTCTATTGTACCATAGTTTACCTTTTGATTAAAATTTTTCACATCATTTGAATTATTTTTTCTATTTGCTGAAATAACAGCGCTTTTTACAACATTAATGTCTACATTCAATGTATTAGCAAAAAGATTGTAATAATATTCTCTATCGTAGTCATTATCCAAACTTAATATCAAAGGAGCTATGTTTTCAGTTGCTAACTGTTTACCTTGATTAGATATAATGTTCCATCTAAGTGGTGCATTTTCAATAAGATATGCTAAAAGTGGCTTGGAATTATCAATATTATTTTCCCACAAATCTTTATCCGTACGAATAATTTCATCTGGATCTTTACCAGAATTAAATTGAGCAATTCTTAAATCAATTTTATTTGATGTTTTATATAGTGAAATATTATTTTTCTTTCCTACTAAAACTCGTTCAAAAGCTTTCCAACTATTTTCAATACTCCTAAATGTAGCTTCATTACCTGCGGTATCTGAATCTAATGCTAAAACACATTGTTTACTTAGCACTGAAATATAACGGACCTGTGATTCTGTAAGCGCTGTTCCCATGCATGCTACTACATTATCGTAACCAAATTGATGAGCAGTTAAAACATCCATATAACCCTCTACTAAAACAACTTTTCCTGAATTTGTTATACCTTCTTTTGCTAGGTTGATTCCATACAGAGAACTTGATTTATCAAAAATTTTTGTCTTAGAGGAATTTATATACTTAGGGCCATTATCATTTAAAGATCGGCCACCAAAACCCAAAACTTTTTTTCTTGAATCGATAATTGGAAATACCAATCGACCTGCAAAAATATCTTTAGGAATGCCATCTTCACGAATAAATACAAGTCCAGATTCTGAAATTTGCTTGTTACTAAATCCTAAATTTTCTAAATGTCTGGGTAGTTGTCGATTATCATTAGGGCTTAGGCCCAAACCAAATTTTGTAATTGTATCTTTATCTACACCCCGATTATTAATCATATAGTTTCGAGCTGCTAAACCATTCTCAGACAACAAATAGTTATGGAAAAAATTATATGCACTTTCATTTATGTTGTATAACTCAACATTTTCCTCAACATTATTGTATCGAGGAACCTCAATACCAGCGGAGTCTGCCAATAATTTAATAGCTTGTTGAAAATCAATTTTTTCAATTTTCATCACAAAACTGATGACATCGCCACCTTCCACACATGCCCCAAAACATCTCCAAGTTTGGGTGTCAGGAAATATTACAAATGAAGGAGTTCTTTCTTCATGAAATGGGCAATTAGATTTATATGTTCGGCCAGCAGATTTTAAATCAGGTAAATATCTCGAAGCTACCTCGACAATATCTAATGAATCTTTTAATGTTTTCGAAAACATTCTCTTATTTTAACGAATTATTCTTACAAATCTAATAGATATTTAAAGACAAAAAACCCATTTTCAATTGTTTATTAAATACTAGGAAAAAATTACTAATTATATCAAGCTAATAGTAGAATAAAGATAACTGAAAATGATATAATGTTTCGCAGTTCACTAATGAAGGGTAGATTATGTCGCAAAAAACCGATCGCGTAACAAAATGGGTATATGCTTTTGACGAAAAAACTGAGAATATGAACTCACTGCTTGGAGGAAAGGGTGCGGGGCTAGCAGAAATGACGCACATTGGTTTACCGGTACCTCCAGGATTTACAGTAATCACAAAAGCTTGTAAAGAATTTATTAATAATAATCACGTTGTTCCTGATTATATTTGGCAAGATATACTTGTAAACATAAAGAAACTTGAATCACTTACCAATAAAACTTATGGAGATATTGATAACCCCCTTCTGGTTTCCGTACGATCAGGCTCAGCAGTTTCAATGCCAGGAATGATGGATACAGTACTAAATCTTGGTTTAAATGACGACACTGTATTAGGCCTGTCGAAATCTTCAGGAGGAGAAAAATTTGCATTCGATTCGTACCGAAGATTTATACAAATGTACAGTAAGGTTGTACTGGAAATTTCTTCAGACAAATTTGAATCTATATTAGATAAAATCAAATTAAAAAATAACTACCAAAGTGACAGCCAACTAAATATTGATGATATCAAAAACATCGTAAAACAATTTAAAGAAATAGTATTAATAGAATCTGGCTCAGATTTTCCTCAAGACCCATACACACAATTAAAATTAGCTGTTGAGGCTGTTTTCTTAAGTTGGTTTAGTGACCGAGCTGATGAATATAGAAAAATCAATGAAATAAGTGACCATCTAGGTACTGCTGTAAATATAGTTGCAATGGTATTTGGAAATAAAGATCAAAATAGTGGTACTGGAGTTGCATTTACAAGAAACCCCTCTACTGGAGCCAAAGAGTTATTTGGAGAATATTTAGATATAGCTCAAGGCGAAGATGTGGTTGCAGGAATTAGAACTCCAAAATCTATCAATAGCCTAGAAGAAAGTAATAAAGAACTCTACAGTGAACTAGTGAAAATTAGTGAAATGTTAGAAGGTCATTATAAAGATGCGCAAGATATGGAATTCACGGTTGAAAGCAATAAATTATATATGCTACAAACCAGATCTGCAAAAAGATCAGCTTTAGCCTCAGTTAAAATATCTGTAGATATGGTTTCTGAAGGACTCATTTCCAAGGAGGAGTCATTAAATCTTATAGACCCTACAAGAATCAATGAACTTATGCTCCCAAAATTCTCTGATTCCGAAGAAGATTTATCTCTAAAAAGTAAATCATATATTGACACTGGGCTAAATGCTTCTCCCGGAGCTGCTGTAGGAAAAATTGTTTTTGATCCTTCTGAAGCAGTAGAATTAAAAAACCTTGGAGAAAAAGTAATATTAGTAAGAGACGAAACAAGCCCAGATGATATACATGGAATGCATGCATCTACTGGAGTGTTAACTGCAAAAGGAGGCGCTACAAGTCATGCAGCTGTAGTTGCAAGGGGTATGGGGAAACCTTGTATAACTGGCTGTGATAGCCTTCACATAGATCAACAAAACAAAATATGTTCTATTGGTAATAAAACCTTCCGAATTTATGACATTATCAGTATCGATGGTTCATCTGGAGAAATTTTTTCAGGCGCTATGAAAACTATAACACCATCACCTAATGATACCAAAGAATTATCTACCATTTTAGAATGGGCAGACGCTACGAGAAAATTAGGAATATGGGCAAATGCAGATACTCCTCAAGATGCAAGTAAAGCAATAGAATTAGGTGCAGAAGGAATAGGTCTTTGCAGAACCGAACATATGTTTTTTGGCGAGGAAAGGTTACCTTGGGTCCAGCAACTAATTATGTCAACATCATCAATTCATTCCAATGGAAATAATAAACAGAACAAATATGAAGAATCAATTTTAAAAATGCTTGAATTCCAAATTCAAGATTTCTACGAAATATTAAAAGTAATGGATAATAAACCTGTCGTGATTAGATTGATAGATCCTCCATTACACGAATTTTTACCTTCATATGAAAAATTAATAGATCAGATATATGAAGAAAAAATAAATAATAACCAAGGTGAGTTATTAGATCAATTAGAGGATATACTTGCAATTGTGAAGGATATTAAAGAATCTAATCCTATGCTAGGTTTAAGAGGTTGTCGTTTAGGAATACTTTATCCAGATATAGTTGCGATGCAGACAAAAGCAATACTCACTGCAGCTTGTCAATTACTTAAAGAGGGTAATAATCCAATCCCTGAAATTATGATACCTCTAGTTGGTGATTATAGAGAGTTAATAATACTTAAAGAATTGTTAATTAAAGAGGCTTCTAAAGTTGAAGATGAATATAAACTAAATCCTTCCTACAAAATTGGTACAATGATCGAGCTTCCACGCGCAGCAATTACAGCTGACGATATTGCAAAACATGCTCAATTTTTTAGTTTTGGAACAAATGATCTAACTCAAACAACTTATGGATTTAGTCGAGATGATGCAGAATCAAAATTTTTAAATGAATACCAAGAAAAGGGAATCCTTTCTACTAATCCTTTCAAAACCCTCGATGAAAAAGGTGTAGGGCAATTAATGAAAATTGCAATTGAAAAAGGTAGGCTTTCAAATTCTGATCTGGAACTCGGTATTTGTGGTGAACATGGAGGGGACCCAAAAAGTATCTTTATTTGCCATAATTTGGGTCTTAATTATGTCAGTGCTTCACCCTACAGAGTTCCCGTTGCAAGACTTGCTGCTGCACAAGCTACAATTAATTCTAAAAGCTAATAAAGGGTTATGACATGGACAAAAAACATGTCCTATATTTTTCTATAATCGGTATACCTATTGGTCTTCTCGAGATATGGGGGATCCATTTTATTGTAGTAAATATTCTCTGGATTATATTTACTCTTGCCACTGCTTTCTATCTGATAACACGTCTGAGAATAAGTATATTTACAGAAGGTTTTGTTATAGGTTTTTTCTCTCGGGCAATTGCTACGATGACAGCACCGACATACGCATATTTATTTAACTCTTCTAATATTTTTGATCAATATACGAGTATTGTTCTAATTCAAAGTACTATTGCAGGTTTCTTAGTAGGATTAATATCTTTTGCTCTATATAGAATGAATTATTTCCAATAATTCGCACCAGATATTACTTTCTAAATTAACTGCTAAGTCTATATAATAAAAAAAATTTAATTATACCCTATAACAATTAAATGCAATTATTTTTCACCTGTTATATAATCACCGTCGTGGTAAATTTTTAAATTATTAAATCTAAACACTTGACAGTTATATACCATTCAGATATAGGATATCATTTGTGTTTAATAATATAATAATTCAAATATGCAAGGTATTTAATTTAAATGGAGCGAATCTTTTATGAGTTCTGAAATTATGGTTCAGGCAAATAATATAACAAAATTCTATGGTGAATATCCTGCGATTAGTGATGTCTCATTCACTGCCAATAAAGGAGAAATTATTGGGTTTTTAGGCCCTAATGGTTCCGGTAAAACCACAACTATGCGAATATTAACCGGATATATGCCAGCATCATCTGGAGATGCTACTATCGCTGGATACGATGTCGCAAATCAATCTCTTGAAGCAAAACAACATGTTGGATACTTGCCTGAAAATGCCCCGTTGTATACCGATATGAAAGTTAATGAATATCTGACATTTACTGGAAAAATTCGAGGTATGACAAAAACAGCCATCAAATCAAGACTTGATGAAGTCATTGAAATCTGTCGCTTGCAAGAATATAAAAACACAATTATAGGTAAACTATCGAAAGGATTTAGACAAAGAGTAGGAATAGCTCAAGCAATAATCCATCAACCTGATGTTTTAATTTTAGATGAACCGACTATTGGAATTGACCCAATTCAGGTTGTTGAGACACGTAGTTTAATTAAAGAAATCGGCGGTGACTCAACAATTATTTTATCATCTCACATTCTTCCTGAAGTCAGTGCGATATGCGAAAGAGTAATAATAATTAACGATGGTGAAATAGTTGCAGTTGACTCACCAGATAACTTATCCAATCGATTAGAAGCTACAGAAAGAATTCGTATTGAGGCGTTAGGTAAAACCAGCGATATGGTTTCTGTATTCCGAAATAACCCATCTGTTCAAGACGTAAATTTTCAAACTCTAGACGATGGTAAAATAATATTCGATATCATTAGTAAAGGGGGATTAGAAATAAGATCAGAATTAGCTAAATCAGTTATAGATAATGGATGGTCTTTATATAATCTACAAGCTGTAAGTCTGAGCTTGGAAGATATCTTCCTAAGGCTTACTACAAATGAAGAAAACCCTGAGGAAAATAAATGAAAAATATATCTGCAATAACTTATAAAGAACTTTTAATTTATTTTTCATCACCAATGGCATATATTATTGCAGGTGTTTTTTTTACTTTAACTGGAGTATTTTTTGTTACCAGTATCGAAGGCGCATTTGCTGAAGCATCTGCACGAGCATTATTTTCAAATGCAACATACTTTTTAATGCCCCTTATACCCCCCTTATTAACCATGCGATTGTTAGCTGAAGAACAAAAACTTGGTACCTTAGAACTTTTACTAACTTCTCCAATAAGAGACTATGAAATTGTAGTCGCAAAATTTCTTGCAAGCTTTATTATTCTACTTGCAATGACTTTGTTTACCCTATTCTATATGTTACTTCTTTTTGTATATCAGGCTAATCCTGATATAGGTCCAATGATAAGTACATATATAGGATTCATACTTTATGCAATGGTAGCTTTATCAATAGGACTTCTAGCATCTTCTTTGACCACCAACCAAATTGTTGCAGCATCCGTGGGTTTTGGAATAATATTTTTGTTCACAATACTCCAACGTATCAATGAAGTCATTGACGGACCTATTGCTACATTAATTGAACATCTATCACTCCTATCACATTTTGAATCCTTTTCAAGAGGAGTTGTGGATACTAAAGATATAGCTTATTTTATAGTAATGACTGCAGCGTTTCTGTTTTTAACAATCAGATCTCTAGAATCTAGAAGGTGGCGATAATATGGTTCGCGATCAGTCAAACACAGGCACAAAACGTTTATCTAGATTACTTCCTTCTAACAGAAAAGGTGTAATAAGCCTCCTTATTTCTTTAACAGGATTATTGGCGCTATTTATTGGTTTAATTTTTTATGGTTTTTTACCTGAATCCCGCAATACTGCTATTACAACAATAGTACTGGGTATACTACTCATATTAGTCGGTATGTTTATTTCTTATAGAGATATCTTAGGTTTCATAATTCAGAAAAAAGGACGCTACAGTATAAACAGCAGTATTATGGTCTTTGCGTTTATATTAATCGGCGTTTTAATTTATGTATTAGCTGCAAGAAACTCAATAAGAATAGATACTACTGCAACTCGTCAATATTCTTTAGCGAGTCAAACAACTGAAATTTTGCAAAATTTACAACACCCAATCACGGCAACAGCGTTTTTTGTACCTAATGACACAACTAGCGCAAGTTACAGAATATCTACAGAAAATCTACTAAATGAATTCAAGCATCGTTCTTCAGAAAACGCTAAATTTACTTATAAATATATTGATCCAGATTTAGAACCTACACTTGCTAAAAATCTTCGTGTAACCGAGTATCCTTCAATTGTTTTTCAGGGTCAAAATTCCGATGGAGTCGATTTATCCTATACCCTTACTGCACCATTATTTGAAGAGAGAGATATCTCAACTGCAATAATGATTGCATCAGGTATCCAACAAAAAAAAATCTACATCGTTACAGGCCATGGTGAAAGAGATTCATCAATAATGGACATAGAAGATAGATTAGGATTTGGTCTAGCCCGTGACGGTATGAGAAATGATAATTATGCTGTACAAACTCTCTCTATTGCACAATACGAAATTATACCTGATGACGCTGCAGCACTAGTGATACCTGGACCAACTATTGATTTATCAGACATAGAAGCAAACTTAATACACCAATACCTCAAGGGCGGTGGAAGATTATTATTAAGTGTAGATCCTGGAACTCCAAATAGTTACAATAATTTAATTAATAAATGGGGAATTACAATGATTGATGGTACAATCATTGATCTTGGCAGCTCTCTTGCCAATCAACCTAAAACTCCTTTGATCCAGCAAGAACAATTTGTAACCGTAGATCCAATTAATGTTATAACTGACCCTTTATCCCAAGTATATTTCCCAGGGACTATAGCTTTTGATCAAGTACTTCCAGCTGATGAAATGCCAGATTATATAAGAGCAAAACCTATAGTAGGTACAACAATGTTAAGTTGTTTACAATTTAATGAAGAGATAAACACCTGTAATCAAGATCAATTTACAATCTTAGCTCCTTCAATGGCTGTTGAGGCACTGAAACCAATAAATGAAGATCCAGATGCCAATGCGACGCGTCAAGCCAAAATTGTTCTTTTTGGTGATACTGATTTTATAAGTAATTATCATTTTTATAACTTTAACAATAGTGATTTATATTTAAATTCATTAAATTGGTTAACAGAAGATGTATCACTCGCATCCGTTAGAGCCAAGGCTCTAACTTACAGAAGACTTGTGGTTACAGATAGAGAAATCCAGCTTATACGAGGGTTAAGTTGGTTTGCTTTACCCGCTCTTATGACTATTCTAGCGTTTATGACATGGTGGCGAAGGAGATAGTTTCTTCTAATGAACTATAGAATATCATTTATACTAATTGTCATTGCATTAATAATAAGTATTTATGTTGGTTTTTTTGAATTACGAAAACCACCTAAAACTGATGAGGGAACCCTAGAAGCGCCTTGGTTTTATGATATTGGATATGATGAATTGTCGGTATTAGATATAAAGTATCAAGATCATAATGAGTCCTTCACAAAGATAAATGGACAGTGGACCTTCACAGAAAGTGGGGATCAAGTTGATTTAAATCGATGGAGTGGTATTCCGTTATTATTCACTGGACCAAGAAGTTCCAGATTAATCACAAATAACTTAACAAATCCTGAAGAATATGGAATTGATACCCCTACTGCTGAATATACTATTACTTTATCAACAGGAAATGAATTAACAATTCTTGTTGGAACAGAAACCCCTGACCTGTCTTCTAGTTATGTAAATTTAAAAGGAAAGGGTTCATTATTCCTTGTACCAGCTAGCTGGACTGTAGCTATAAACGATATGGCTTTAAACCCCCCTTATTATGATCCAAATACTGCAGACGAACCAATAATTGGCCCATAAATTTGGTGAATAGATGATATTTGAAGAAACTAAATTCGATATAAAATCTAACAAAGCTGATTTATTTTTAGATTTTATAAAAAAAGACTACGTTCCAAATATTTTAAAAAATAATATAAAACCTATTTGTTTATTACGAGGTATGATCGGCAAGCCAGCAAGCGAATTTATACTCATCTCAGCATATCATGATATAAATGCATGGGAGAAATATACACACTTACCCAGCTTAATGAATGAAAAAATAGTATACAAAGAAAATAATTTATTAAAACCAATTTCTAATAATAAATTGATGTCCTATGAGAACAATACATTAAAAAATATATATGGATATAGAGAATTTATAATTGAAACCAAAAATGTAAATACATTTGTAGAAAGCTCAGAAAAAGGTATTTGGCCAAGAGTACAATCTCAAGGAGGAAGAGTATTAGGACTATGGTCAAATATTACCAATTCATCACAAACAAGAATTTTATTACTGACTGGATACGATAGTGTTAGTCATTGGGAAGGAACTAGAAGTGCTAATCAATACGGATTATCATTTGCAAATGCACCAGAAGCTTCAAAAGAATTAACAGAAACCGAAAAATTATTGAGAAAAAATCGAGAAGATATTACGATAAGCACCACTGTAAATTTAATGCAAAATATAAACTTAATTTAATAAAGGCCATACTAATGACTATGAAATATGTAAGTAATGAAGAGATTATACGAGCTGCTAGAAAAAATCTTTCTCAAGGTGCCTGGGACTATTTAATGGGAGGATCAGAATCAGAAACAACTATGAGAAGGAATAGATTAGCTTTTGATAGACTAGCTTTTCGACCTCGAGTATTAGTGGATGTATCGAAAATCGACACTTCAAACACTCTACTTGGACACAATTCAAAAATGCCAGTTATATTAGCACCAATAGGGTCTCAAGAAACATTTACTGAGATGGGAGCAGCTGCAGCAACATTAGCAGCAAATGAATTTGGAATAATTGACGTAATAAGCTCAGTAAGCTCTCCGAGTTTAGAAGAAATATCCACAACAGCTAATAACCCAAAGGTATTTCAATTATATATCCATGGAGATTGGAATTGGATTACTTCTATGATTAATAGAGTAAAAGAAGCCGATTATAAAGCCCTCTGTATAACTGTAGATACTGCTCATTATAGTAGAAGAGAGAGACCTATGATGACTAGATTTTTCCCACACTCTAGAAGAACTCCACCTGATCCTAAATTTGCAGCATCTGTAACATGGGAAACTATTGATAAAATTACAGAATATGCTGATATGCCATTACTATTAAAAGGTATTGCAACTGGAGAAGATGCAAAACTCGCAGTAGAGCATGGAGCAAAGGTTGTTTGGGTATCAAATCATGGAGGACGTCAATTAGATTATGGTCAAGGAAGTATGGAAATGCTACCTGAAATTGTAGATGCAATAGAAGGCAAAGCAGAAATAGTTCTTGATGGCGGAATCCAGCGTGGGAGTGACATTGCAAAAGCAGTATCGTTAGGTGCAAATTCGGTTGCTATTGGTAAAATGCAATGTTTAGGATTAGCAGCTGATGGAAAAGATGGATTAATAAGAGTTCTGGAAATATTAGAAGAAGAATTAACTATTGCTATGGCTCTTTTAGGAGTAACCAATATAGATCAATTATCACCTAATTATATTTGTAGATCAGAAGCAACAACTGAATCACATGAAATGAGTTCTTGGGTCAATATTCCAGAAAATCGTATAAAATAGATGCCAACAATTATAATTAAATCACCAAAAAATAAAGAATTTTTTTCTGGGGTTTCTGCAGTATTGCCAATTTTAATCGGAGTTATACCCTTTGGCCTAATATTCGGTATCCTGGGATTAGAAGCAGGATTTTCTCCTAATCAAACATTTTTCATGTCATCAATTATTTTTGCAGGAGCAAGCCAAGTTGCATTCGTTAAACTGGTATCTAGTGGAACAGTACCATTCATAACAGTAATTTCTGTTGGTATCATTAATCTTCGTCACTTTTTATATAGTGCATCAATAGCTAAATACTTAGCTCACCTCTCTACACCTTGGAAAATCATACTTGCATACTTATTAACCGATGAAGCATATGCTGTGTCTATCAAAAGAATGCAAGAAAAAAAAGAAAATACAGTATTCCACCATTATCATCTATTTGGAAGTGGAATAACTCTTTGGTTAACATGGCAAACATCAACATTTTTAGGCATTGTATTAGGTCAAATCATCCCAGAAGAATTAAACCTTGGTTTTGCTATACCTCTTGTTTTTCTTTCGATCATTGCACCAGAAATAATAAAATATAAAAGTCATGCTATATGTGCATTAAGTGCAGGTATATTAGCCATTTTGTTAAACAATTTACCATTAAATTTATGGATAATATTTTCATCAATATTTGGTTTAATTATCGGTGTATTATTTGATAAAACTCCTAGGAAGAGTCAACAATGATGTGGGCTATAATTGTAATTTCAGGAATCATAACATTTAGTATACGATTTAGTGCAATATATAAAATTACCAATTCTAGAACACCCGAATGGTTAGAAAATATATTAAAATACGTACCAACTTCGGTGTTAGCTGTCTTAATATTTCCAGAAATATTGTTAAATGAATCAAATAGCTTAGAAATATTCAATAATCCAAAAATTCTAGCAGCCTCTGCAGCATTATTAGTAACAATATTAACAAAAAGTATTATCATTACTATAATTACAGGGATGTCAGTCCTTTGGGCTTTAACACTAAATTAAATGTATACTTGTTGGAGAGATTTTATGATCAGTTATGCTGAATACCTAGAATGTACAAATTGCCAAAAAACTTATGACTATATAACACCATATAGAACATGCAATGATTGTGGAAAAGTTTTATACGTAAGATATGATATTGATAAAGCAAAGGCAAATTTCGATAGAAATATATTACCTAAAAGGGTTAATTCTATGTGGCGTTATTTTGAAATGATGCCAATTAAAAATGAATCAAATATCGTTTCTCTTGGTGAAGGAATGACTCCACTTTTGCATGCTCCTAATTTAGGGAAATCTTTAAATTGCTCTCAAATATATATAAAAGATGAAGGTTGCAATCCGACTGGATCCTTTAAAGCCAGAGGCTTATCTGCAGCAGTATCCCGAGCCAAAGAACTTGGCCTCTCTAAATTAACCATGCCTTCTGCTGGTAATGCAGGCGGGGCCCTTTCATCATATTGTGCTAGAGGTAATATGGAAGCAAATGTATTTATGCCTAAAGATGCACCTGAAGCAAACCAAAGAGAAAGCAAAGATGCTGGGGCAAACCTTACATTAATTGATGGCTTAATTTCGGACGCAGGTAAAATATCAAGGGAAAAAGCACAGGAAAATGACTTATTTGATGTCTCTACTCTACAAGAACCGTACAGAGCAGAAGGTAAAAAAACTATGGGTTACGAGATTGCTGAACAATTAAACTGGGAAACTCCAGATGTAATCATATATCCAACCGGTGGTGGGACTGGTCTTATAGGTATATGGAAAGCATTTAAAGAAATGTATGAATTAGGATGGATTGATAAACCTAAAACTAAAATGATCTGTGTGCAATCTTCTGGATGTGCTCCTATGGTAAGAGCCTATGAATCTGGAAGTAACAATGCTGAAATGTGGGAAAACGCCCAAACATTTGCTTCAGGTATAAGAGTACCTGCAGCAATAGGAGATTACTTGATACTAGAAGCTATTCGAGAAAGCAATGGAACTGCTTTAACGGTCACTGATGAAGAAATGATTGATTGTATTAAAATGATTGCTTCTCATGAAGGGATATATCCTGCACCAGAAGGAGCAGCTACTTTAGCAGCACTAAAACATCTTCTTAATTCAAAAATTATTAATCCAGATGAAAAAATCATTCTTATGAACACTGGTAATGCTTATAAATATTTAGATATGTGGATAGCTTAATTTGTAAAATTATATGTATATTCTTCAATAACACCATCTTTAGGATTAAACCCAAGACCTGGACTTTCAGGTAAGACAACTTGGCCATTATCTGGCAATGGTGCTCCATCGTAATATTGTTCAATAATTTTCCAACCTTGCCAATGAAATTCTATACGGCCACCGTTAGGTACCCCTGCATGTAAATGCATATTGATATGAGGCCAATTTCCTCCCATATTTAGTGGGATATTAAATGCTTGAGCAATACCAGCAGCTTTAATCCCTCCAGTATAACCCCCAATATCTCTTACATTTGGTTGTAAAATATCTACTGAACCATTCATGATAAATTCTCTATAGTGAATCAAATCGTTGGTTCCTGTACTACCGGCAGCTATAGGGATATTACAATCTTTTCTTAACTGTGCCATCAATCTAGAGTCAGATTGTACAACGGGATCTTCAAACCAAGTTAAATCAAATTGTTCAAGTGCTTTTGCTAGCTTTAAAGCTTGAGGTAATGTTGCACACTTATTTGCATCTATCATAAGCTCTACTTTGCTACCGATTGCATCCCTAACCGCTCCCACTCTTTCGATATCAATATTAATATCGTCCTCTGTAGGTCTCCCCATAACTTCATTCATTGTAGGTTGCGAAGATGCAGCAACTACCATTTTAAGTCTTGTTTGTCCCATATCCAATAATTGTTTAGCAACAGTTACCAATTCTTCAATACTGTATGAACCTAACCCAAATGTGATATAAACAGGTAAAACTTCGTTACAACCACCTAACATTTTCCAAATTGGTTGATTACTAAACTTGCCTTTTATATCCCACAATGCAATATCTAATAAACTAGAAGCATTGCTAAATACACCAGTAAAGGCTTTTGTGGATAGATTCCAAAGCACTTCAGATCTTATTTGCTCTATTCTCATAGGATCCATTCCTTCAATTAGAGGTTTTACTTCAAAATTAATAAAATCTCTTATTGCGTAAGGCATGGCATATACAGACATTGCATGTCCTAAAATACCACCATCGGTTTCAATAGTAACTATAGTTGCAAAGGCTTGGCTTTCAGGTTTTAATGGATAAGTGAAAGGAAGGCGCAACACTCTAGAGTCTACTTTGGTAATTTTCATTAATCATTTACTCCTATCATTAATTTAATTCATCAATTTTGCTCAATAATAAGGTTATGCCAACCATCTACTTTTGCTTTCCAATCAGGAGGAACTAGTACAGTACAATCCATTTGCACAACTAAGCCAGGTCCTTGGAAATAATTTCCTGATACTAATTTGCTTCGTTCATAAACTTTTGAATCTAATAAACCAGCATTAACAAATCCAATGTTAGCATTTCCAGAATCTTGTGCCATACGATGTACAGGTTCTGCAGATTTCATTTCAACTTCTTTAGTTATCCCCACTACCCTTAGTCGTAAATTAACTACTTCCAAAGATTGTGTTTCATCATTGTACCCAAATCTTTCAAAATGATATCTATTAAAAGTATTTTTTATATCTTCTTTAAAATTTTTCTCACTAACTGGACATTCAATGGTAAGCTCAAAAGATTGACCATGATATCTAACATCAAGCAATTTCTGGATATTTATGTCGCTTTGCTGAAAACCTTCTTGTTCCAAGTCATATATGCCATTTTCTTTCATAGGCTCAAATAATTTCTGAATTGAATCAAAATCAACTTTTTCATCACCAAGCATTATGGTTTGCACATAATCTTTTTCAACATCTGCAATTGCAACACCTAATGCAGATAAAACTCCCGGATATTGTGGAATTAGAACTCGAGGAATGCTTAATTCACTTGCTAATTCACAAGAATGTATCGGCCCAGACCCCCCAAAAGCTACAAGAGTAAAATCTCTTGGATCATATCCCCTCTCTAAAGAAACTTTTCTAACTGCTCTCTCCATATTAGAATTTACTACCTTTAGCACTCCTAATGATATTTCGGTCAAATTTAAATCTAATTGATCACCTAGAACCCCAAGAGCGGCCGCACTTCTGGATTTATTTAAAGGCATTCTACCGCCCAAGAAATAATCTGAAGATACTCTTTCTAAGACAAAGTTAGCATCAGTAACAGTTGGTTTAGTTCCAACACCATAACAAGCAGGACCAGGATTAGAAGATGCTGATTCAGGTCCGACACTTAATGAATTTCCAGAATCAATGTGTGCAATCGAACCACCGCCTGCACCTACAGTTACTATATCTATCATCGGTACGCTAATAGGTAACCCATCTATTTTGGTTTGAGTTGATTTTTGTATTTCTCCAGGACATAACGAAACATCTGTAGATGTGCCCCCCATATCTAAAGTAATTATATGATCAAATCCCGCTAATTGAGATATCCAAAAGGAACCAACAACCCCACCAGCAGGGCCGCTTAACATAGTCCGAACCGGTTGATTCCGTGCTTGTTTAGAAGAGATAGCCCCCCCTGAAGATTGCATTATTCTTAAATTAGAATTCTCAATCTTACCTTCTAAATTACCTAGATATTTATCAATTATTGGTCCAACATATGAATTAACTACAACTGTACTTGTTCTCTCATACTCCCTAAATTCTGGTAAAACTTGACTTGAAATGGATTTATATAAATTTAAATCAATTTCAGATATTTTTTGGTTAATAAAATCTTCATGTAAAGAATTTTGAAAAGAAAATAATAAACTTACAGCTATTGAATTAATACCACTACTTTTTATAGATTCAATTATTTCATTTAAATTTTCACCATCAAGCTCATAAATAATATTGCCATTTTTATCCATACGCTCTGCGATACCCCAAATATTATTGTCTGATATCAAAGGTTTTGGTTTATCCTGATTTAAATCATACAAAGAAGAACGATTTTGCCTACCTATTTTGAGCACATCTTCAAATCCTTTAGTAGTTATTAAACCAGTTTTTGCACCCTTTCGTTCTAAAAGTGTATTTGTTGCCACTGTTGTTCCATGAGCTATAGTTTCTACATCTAATTTGTTCAAATCATTTAAACCATTAACAATAGCAATAGAAGGATCTTCAGCATTTGAAAGTATTTTATGGACTGTAAAAGTATCATCTGAAATTAATATAAAATCAGTAAAGGTTCCACCGCAATCTATCCCGATTCTTTCTGATTTCATATTCATACCTCTGATTAAATTTATATTATCCGTTTATACTACTTGGAATAGCTTTATTCAATAAATATGCTTCAATATTTTTAGCAGCTGCTACTGCCATTTTTTTTCTTGTCTCTATACTGGCACTGCCAATATGTGGAGTTACAACAAAATTCTCAAGAGACAATATTGGATGACTGGTTGGTATAGGTTCTGGGTCGGTAACATCTAGAGCAGCTCCAGCTATTTGATTATTTTTTAAAGCTTTGTAAAGAGATTCCATATCGATTATTGGACCACGGGCTGTGTTAACAATAATAGCGCTATTTTTCATTGTATTAAATTCTTCTTTTCCAAACAAATGATATGTTTGATCATTCAAAATAGTATTAATACTAATAAAATCAGATTTAGCTATACCATCTTTAAGTTCGGGAACAAATTTTAAACCTAATTCTTTTTCTAAATTCAATTTTCTCGTACGAGTATAATAAAAGATTTCCATACCAAATCCAATAGCTCTACGGCAAACTTCCATACCTATTCTTCCTAAACCTACCACTAATAAATTAGCACCATAAATATCTCTTCCAAGAAGAGTGGAAGGATGCCAATGAGTCCACTTACCTGATCGAACAAAATTGTCTCCTCTAACAATATTTCGTGCGATCGAAAGCATAAGGCCAAAGGCTAAATCAGCGGTAGTTTGACTCAATACATCAGGTGTATTGCACATTATAATGCCATTTTTTGTAGCTGTATCAATATCAAAATTATCATAACCAACAGCATAATTTGAAACAATTTTTAAAGAATCTTTACCAGACTTTAAAACCTCACCATTAATTTGATCTTCAATAGTAGTAAATAGTCCTATACATTCCGATGCTTTTTGGATAAGTACTTCCTGTGGCGGTTTGGTTTCTTGAGGCCATATTTCTATTTTAGCAACTTTATTTAGTATTTCTTGGGCTTCGGGGGGAATAATACGAGTAACAAAAACTTTGGGTAAACTCATATATCCTCCTTTATTTTAATTTCATATGATTATTTTTATAATATTACAAATATTTCTTATGATATACTAGGCTCCATCAAATAAATTAGTGGAGGATATTTATGGCGCTTTTGCTTGGAGATGCTGAAATCAACAATCTACTTACTATGGAAGATGTAGTAAATACTATGGAAAATGCATTCAAAGAAGTTGGGAAAGGAGTTACTTGGAATCGACCAAGATCAAGAATTAGACTCCCACGAGGATTTCATCATCTTATGGCAGCATCTCTTGCCGAACCAAATGTGTTTGGATTAAAAACGTATACAAGTTTTAGAAAAGGTATACGATTTATGACCTTAGTTTATGATGGAGAGCAGGGTGATTTATTATGTATTGTGCAAGGCGGAAGATGTTCACAGATGAGAACTGGTGCAGTAAGCGCTGTGGGAACAAAATATATGGCTAACGAAAATAGTAAAACCGTTGGTATCATTGGTACAGGTTTTCAAGGAAGAGCTCAACTTGAAGGTGTATGTACTGTAAGAAATATTAGTTCAATTAAAGCTTATGACAGAGATAAAGAAGCTTGCATAAACTTCAGCAAAGAAATGACAGAAACCTTAGGTATAGAAATTACTCCAGTTGATGAACCTGAAAAGTGTGTTTCAAACTCAGATATTATTATAACAATGACAACCGCAAGAGAACCAATACTATTTGGGTCATGGTTAGAAGAAGGTATGCACATAAATGCTGCGGGTAGTAATCACTGGATACGACGAGAAGTAGATGATGATGTGATTAAACGAGCAGATTCTATAGTTGTTGACAGTAAAGATGACGCATATATTGAAGCTGGAGATTTATTATACCCAATAGAACGAGGTATTATACGTTGGGATCAAATCCATGAATTATCTGATCTAGTTTCTGGAAAAATTATTAGTAGAAAATCTGATAAAGACATAACTTTATTAGAATCTCAGGGTATAGCTATAAGTGATATAGCAACTGCCGCTCTTGCTTATGAAAGAGCAAAATCTGAAGGTGTTGGACAAGAAATACCTTTAGACTTATAAACATTATGGAGGATAAAATCATGCCAACTGTTGAAGAATTAAAAGCACTAGCGATTGAAGAAATAGATAAAAGAAAAGAAGAAATTATAGGACACGCAAAACATATATTAAATAATCCAGAAGTTGGATTTACTGAATTTAAAACATCTAAATATGTAAGTGAAATTTTCTCTAAACTAGGTATCGAACACGATGCTAATTTGGCATTAACTGGATTAAAAGGCAATATCGACTGTGGAGGAGGCGAAGGACCAAATGTTTCAGTTATTGGTGAGCTTGATTCATTAAGAATTTTCGAACACCCAATACATGATTTAACCACAGGTGCTGCTCATGCGTGTGGGCATCATTGTCAAATTGGCAGTATGATAGGTTCAATTATTGGGCTTATTGTACCTGAAGTAAAAAACAACTTAAGTGGATCAATAATACCTATAGCCGTTCCTGCTGAAGAATTTATAGATGTAGAACAACGAATGTTATTAAGAGAAGAAGGTAAAATAGAATTTATGGGCGGAAAACAAGAATTCATAAAACTTGGAGTCTTTGATGATGTAGATATGGCAATGATGTGTCATACCTCTGCAACAAACACTACTTTTGGTGTTGGAGGAACAAGTAATGCCCATATAGTAAAATATGTTGAATTCACAGGGCAAGCCGCTCATGCTGGAGGATCTCCTCATATGGGAATTAATGCACTGAATGCTGCCATGATTGCACTTACCGGAATCAATGCAAATAGAGAAACATTTCTAGACACAGATACTGTTCGTGTTCATGGAATTCTTACACGCGGTGGTCAAGCAGTTAGTTCAATACCTTCACAAGTTACATTAGAATGGCGTGTTCGTTCAGGATCTAATGAAGCTGTTGTAGCAAATAGTAAAAAGGTAGATAGATGTTTCCAAGCAGGAGCTATGGCAGTAGGAGCGAAAGTATCTGTTACTAATATCCCTGGTTATATGCCTAGACTTGATAACCCACAATTACAAGAATTATTTCTGCAAAATGCTGGTCATCTCACGACTAAAGACGACATTGATATTATAGATAATTCACATAATGGTGGTGGGTCTACAGATATGGGAGATTTATCTCAAATAATGCCTACATTACACCCTTATGTTGGTGGTGGAGATGGTGTAGGGCATAGTGAAACCTACCTCATCCATGATTATGAGAAGGCAGTTATACAACCTGCAAAAGCAATGGCATGTGTAGTGATTGATCTATTATCAAATAATGCAGCAAAAGCCAAAGAAATAAAAGAAAAACACAATTACAACATGACAGCTAGTCAATACTTAAATTTTCAAAGATCGGTAGCTGAAGTTATAGAATACGCACCTGAAGGATAATAAATGCAAATATTATCTTTATGGATACAACTTGGTATTACTACTGCCATAATCCTATATGCATCAAACTTTCTAGCAAGGTCAGCAGATAATATTGCTGATAAAACGGGCCTTGGCAGATCAATAATTGGCGTTGTATTACTTGCAACAGCTACATCACTTCCAGAGTTAGGCACAGGTGCAAGCAGTATTGTTTTGTTCAACGAAATTGACTTAGCTGCTGGAGATGTTTATGGAAGTTGTGTGTTCAATTTATTAATTATAGCAATACTTGATCTAATCTATAGAAACAAACCTATATTATCAAGTGTAGGTAACACACCAATAATTGTAGCAGGATTGTCTATGATACTAATTTCCATATCGGTATTTGGAATACTTTACATGGAATATTTTGATGAAATTAGTTTTCTTATATTTAATAGATTAGATCCAATAAGTATTGTCCTGCTACTACTTTTTATTACCTCAATGTTTATTATTTATAAGATAGAAAAAAATAATGATGGATCGGAAGATGCAATCAATACATCTGATACATTAAAAAAGTCAGGTTTTATTTTTTTGCTATCAGCAATCATAATCATAATCTGTGCTGTATGGCTCGCCAATGTAGGTAAAAATATAGCAATATACATGGAATGGGAAACAAGTTTCGTAGGTACACAATTCTTAGCATTTAGTACATCTTTACCCGAATTAGCTGCATCCATTGCAGCACTTAGAATAAATGCTCCTGAATTAGCAATCACTAATGTTTTAGGAAGTAACCTTTTTAATATAGGTGTAGTCCTTTTTGCTGATGACCTCGTCGCTACTAATGTTCATTTACTAAATGTTGTATCAAATGTTCATCTCATTTCTGCCACTGCAAGTATTATTATGACAATTATTGTTCTTTTTGCATGTAAGAAACAATTTAGTCAGAAAATATATGGTGACATCACTGCGATAATGATAATCGCCATTTACATAACAAGTAGTATTTCAATATTCCAAGAAACATTTCAATTATTATACTTAGTATTAGGATTAGTCATCGCAACCATAATCGCATTAGTTGTCAGGTTTTACTTCAACTTTACAAATTCACAGCTAAATTAGATACTATAGGCTCAATATAGCATATAAAATTTATGTATTATGGTAAAAGAGAGTCAAAATTTAATTTATCTTGATCACGCTTCAACTACATATATACGAGATGAAGTATATGAAGTTATGAAACCGTATTTAACAAATAATTTTGGCAATCCATCAAGTATTTATACAATTGCGCAACAGAGCAGGGTCGCAATTGATCAATCCAGAGAAAAAGTTGCAAAAATCCTCAATTGTAGACCTAGTGAAATAATATTCACAAGCGGAGGAACTGAATCAGACAATTCTTCAATCTATAGTACTGCCATTGCTCAAATGAATATTGGAAAACATATTATCACAAGCTCAATAGAACATCATGCTGTACTCAATGCCTGTGAATTTCTAGAAGAAAATCTTAATTTTAAAATTACCTACTTACCAGTAAATAATCAAGGTATTGTTAATATAGAATCACTTAAATCGCAATTGACCTCAAAAACTACTTTAGTTAGCATAATGTTAGCAAACAATGAAATTGGAACAATCCAACCAATAAATGAAATTTCCAAAATAATTAAAGACTACGCTAAAAGAAATAATACGAAAATACTAATTCATACAGATGCGGTACAAGCACCTGGATATATAAACTTAGATGTTAAAAATCTTGATGTTGATCTGTTGAGTCTCTCATCGCATAAATTTTATGGTCCTAAAGGTTGTGGAATATTGTATGTTAAAAGAGGAACTCCATTTACACCTATTACTGTTGGAGGAAACCAAGAAAGGCAAAGAAGAGCAGGAACAGAAAACGTATCAGGCATTGTTGGCACAGCAAAAGCTTTAGAACTTGCAGAATTAGAAAGAATTGAAATTACAAATAAAACAACACTTCTCCGTGATAAATTAATATCCGGTGTATTAAAAAATATTGAAAAAGTAACATTAAATGGAGACCCTATAAATCGTATAGCTAATAATGCACACTTTTCTTTTCAAGATGTTGAAGGAGAATCAATATTATTAAGCCTAGACTTAGAAGGTATTGCTGCTTCTAGCGGCAGTGCTTGTACATCTGCTTCATTAGAACCGTCTCATGTTCTAAAGTCTTTAGGTTTAACAGATGAAACAGCACAATCTTCTGTTAGAATGACTTTAGGTAGAAATACTACTGAGGAAGAAATAAATTCGGTACTTGATACTCTTCCCAAAATAGTTACAAGATTAAGGTCAATGCCTACACTTTCTAATGTATTATAAATTAGGATAAAAAAATGAAACATTACACAATATATATTATGATTTTATTATTACTTGTAGTTGTTGGATGCGATTCTACTGCAAAAGCTACCGACTGGCATTTTGGGGACGCTTTAGCAGCTAGAGTCAAACAAATTAAAACTACCGACAAGATAATCTATATGTCTTCGGGAGATCAATATATTATTGAACCAAGCCAATCAGACAGGCAGTTAACTGTTGCGCAATTGCAATTTATGAACAGGGAAGCAAGTACCCTATATATGACTGTCAATAGAGATACTATAACGCTTCGAGACAATGACTATGTAGACTATCTTCCATTAAATCCTTTTGAAGACAGGAAAAAACTTTCTGAAAAAAGCTCTGTTAGTGAATTTTCACCATTTTTGTGGGCAGATGGTTCAGCTAAAACTCCTACTATAGAATTACCGACAAAGTGTGGTAATGCTGAAAACTGTGAAATTGTAGGATGGGTTGTATTTGAAACACCTAAAGCGATAACATATAACGAACTAATCTTTGATAGCGCAGATATCATCCACATGCGCTTCCCTGTAGATTAATTACATCGCATTTTTTAATATAGATTGCTCATATTATATGCCTATGATATAATTGGGCTTCTTTGTCAAAAGAATCCTAAAAAAATACGGAAATAATATAAATATATGCAAGAAAATAAAACAGTTGGATTACAATCCTTATTAGAATCTGGAGTACATTTTGGACACCAAACAAGAAAATGGGATCCACGAATGGAAAAGTACATTTTTACGGTTAAGGATGATATCCATATTCTAGATTTATACAAAAGTGCAGAATTGCTTGATGAAGCAAAAAGCTTTGTCCAAAGAATAGCTGCAAATGGCGGCAAGCTATTATTTGTAGGAACAAAACGCCAAGCACAACAAAGTGTAATTGATGCAGCTAATGCTACCAAAGGGTATTATATTGACTACCGATGGTTAGGAGGAACGTTTACTAACTTCACTACCATCCAAAAAAGAATTGAGTATTTGATAAATACTGAAGAAAAACGTGCCAAGAATCAATTAAATCATCTCCCCAAAAAAGAACTCCAAAAAGTTGATGATAAATTAGCAAAATTAAATAAATATCTTGGTGGTGTCAAAGAAATGATGAAATTACCAGAGGCAATTTTTGTTGTCGACATTGGTAAAGAAAATATTGCAATACAAGAAGCTAGGAAGTTGAAAATTCCTATAATTGGAATCGTCGATACAGACTGCAACCCAGAATTAGTAGACTTCCCTATTCCAGGTAATGATGATTCGATAAAATCGGTTCGTTTTCTGCTAAACGAAATAGTAGAATCCTATACTTCAGGAGCCAATAGTTTTCAAGAAGAGATTGTTGAACAACTTACTGCTGCTGAAGAATCAACCACTGAAGAACCTGTAGCTGAAGTAGAGGACACATCTGATAGTTCCAATGAAACAACTACTGAAGAACCTGTAGCTGAAGTAGAGGACACATCAAATGCTTCGGATGAATCAATTGCTGAAGAACCTGCAGCTGAAGTTGAAGACACATCAAATACTTCCAATGAAACAACTACCGAAAAACCTGAGGAATAATATATTGGAAATTACTACTGATATGATCAAAAGTCTCCGTGAAGAAACAAGTGCCGGTGTTATGGATTGCAAAAAAGCCTTAGAAGAAGCCAAAGGTGATCTTTCTACAGCAATATCTCTGTTACGTCAAAAAGGCATAGCAAATGTCGCAAAAAAAACCGATCGGGCAACTAATGAAGGAATTATAGAATCATATATACATGGAAATTCAAAAGTTGGTGCAATGGTTGAGTTAGTATGTGAAACAGACTTTGTAGCAAGAATGGACGAATTCAAAGAACTTGCTCATAATTTAGCAATGCAAGTAGCAGCCATGAATCCTCAATATCTAGACGAGGATGAAATTGAAGACAAGTCTACCAATGATGATGAACTACTTTTGATGAAACAAGCCTTTATTAAAGATTCTTCAAAAAATATTAGTGATTTGGTTACTGACTTAGCATCAAAAGTTGGAGAGAATATCAAGGTAAGACGCTTTTCAAGATTTGAATTAGGCAACTAATTAAAGCTTTATAGGAGCATACCATTAAAGATTCTCATTATAGCAGAGTTTTGGTAAAACTTAGTGGAGAGTCTCTAAAAGGAGACTCAAATCTTGGTATTGATTATGAATCCCTAAATTATCTTGCTAATGAATTTAAAGATGCCACAAAGCTTGGTGTACAAATAGCAGTTGTAATTGGTGGTGGTAATTTCTGGAGAGGACACGAGTGGGAAGCGTTGGGAATGGACAGAGCCACTGCAGATTATACAGGAATGCTTGCTACATTAATGAATGCCCTTGCACTGCAAGATGCCATCGAAAAAAATGGTATGCAAGTAAGAACCATGTCAGCAATTGACGTTCAAGCAGTCGCAGAAACTTACATTAGAAGAAAAGCAACAAGTCACTTATTAAAAAAACGTATCGTAATATTCGGCGCTGGTATTGGAGACCCATATATGACTACTGATACTGCTGCTGCATTAAGATCAATCGAAATAGGTGCAGATATATTGTGTATGTCCAAAAATCAAGTTGATGGAGTATACGATAGTGATCCAGTTACCAATCCAAATGCAAAAAAATTTGATAACTTAGAGTATATTGACGCAATTAATTTGCGACTAAAAATTATGGATGGAACTGCTTTATCTTTATGTATGGAAAATGATTTGCCTATAGTAGTATTTGATTTATTTAAAAAAGGAAATCTTTCAAAAGTCATTTCAGGTTCAAAAATAGGTACCACTATCTCGAATTCAAAAACTAAAAATATTTAAATGTTTAAGGTATAAATATGAGCGAACAATTATTAAACGAAACTGATACTAAAATGAATAAAACTATAGATGCTTTAAAAAAAGACTACGGAGCAGTCAGAACAGGAAAAGCTTCAAGTTCATTAGTCGAAAATATCATAGTAGAATACTATGGATCTAATACCCCTCTATCAAATCTTGCAACTATAAGTATTCCAGAAGCTCAACTAATTGTAATTCAACCTTGGGACAAAGAAGCGATTATATCTATTGAAAAAGGTCTACAAAAATCAGATATGGGATTTAATCCTACAAATGATGGATCAGTCATTAGAATACCTATTCCCCCTTTAACTGAGGAAAGAAGAAAAGAATTAGTAAAAATAGTAAAAAAACAATCGGAAGATTATAAAATTTCTATTAGAAATGTTCGAAGAGACTTTGTGGATCAAATTAAAAATCTTGAAAAGAATAAAGAGATCTCGCAAGATGAATTACACAGATATCAAGAACAAGTCCAAAAAACTACTGATAAACACATTGGTGAAATAGATAATATTACTGTGCAAAAAGAAAAAGAAATCATGGAAATATGATCAATGAATATCTTAGACAATCTGATATACCATCCTTAGAGATTATTCAAGATTTTCAATTAATAGAAAATCAACCTAATCATGTAGCAATAATAATGGACGGAAACGGTAGATGGGCTACAAATAAAAATCTGCCCAGAATAAATGGGCATAAAGCAGGTATAGCTGCTATATTTCCTCTTATCGATATCGTAATTAATTCCAATATTAAACATTTGACTTTATATGCATTTTCCACAGAAAATTGGAATAGGCCTAAATCAGAAATTGATGGCTTAATGGACTTACTTGAAGAAGCTATTATGAAAGAAACTGAATCAGTCCATACAAAAAATATTAAAATTAACTATATCGGAAATACCAAAAGACTTTCTCATAACTTACAAAAATTAATTAATAACTCTTTAGAAATTACTAAAAATAATACTGGACTTTCATGCAATATCGCTTTGGATTATGGCGGAAGAGAAGAAATCATACAAGCAATAAAAAACATTATTGATGATAATATAAAAAGTGTGGATATCAACGAAACACTAATAAATCAATATTTATATACTGCCAATATACCTGACCCTGACCTAATAATCAGAACAGCAGGAGAACAACGAACAAGTAATTTTTTACCATGGCAATCAGTATATAGTGAATATTTTTCAACAGAAATATTATGGCCTGATTTTAAACCTAATGATTTGTTAAAAGCTGTTCGGTCATACAGTACAAGAAAGAGAAAATACGGAAAATTATAAATGAAAGACAATCGATTTCTTACACGAATGATGTCTGCTTTGGTTGTTTTACCAATATTTTTTGGTGCAATTTTTCTCGGAGATCCATATCTATTTATTTTTGTAACACTTATAGCAATGTTAGCAATATTTGAATTCATAAAGTTAGTAAAAATATCTCTTTTATCCACACAGATTATACTAATATTATTGATGCCAGTAATTTTGACTTTGTTATCAATACCTTCTATTACAAATGATATTATTACTAAAACATTTATCATCATAGGTTTAATATCAGGGCTCTATATAATTTTAATTAAATTAGATGTAAATAACCAAATTAAACTTACTTTCTATGGATTATTAGGTTTAATTTATATAAGTGGGGCCATTATATCTGGATTAAGTATCTATAATAATTATGACATCAGTCTTATTGTAATAATTATGATTGGTATTTTTTTAACTGACACCTCGGCATTCATAGTGGGGATTTCATTAGGGAAACATCCATTAGTTAAGAAAATAAGCCCAAATAAAACTATTGAAGGTAGTGTAGGTTCATTTATAATTACAACATTGTTTTTTATATTTGTTTTTTCTCAGAATTTGGCTATTTTTACAAGTATAGTAACTACAATATTGTTTTCTACAGTGTTAAACATAACTGCACAATTTGGCGATATAATTATTTCAACACTAAAAAGAAAAGCTAAAGTAAAAAATACTGGGATAATTATGCCAGGACATGGTGGTTGTTTAGACAGGATAGACTCAATTTTATTAAGCCTAATTACTATTAATATTTTGCTCTGGAGCATTATATGAAAAATATAGTTGTTCTAGGGTCAACTGGCTCTGTTGGTGTCCAAACATTAGATATTATAAGAGCTTTTCCAAACGAACTAAATGTAGTTGGTTTAATAGCAAATAATAATACCCAACTACTAAATAAACAAATTGACGAATTCCAGCCTGAATTTATTAATTTTAATCAGCAATTAATTAGTCGTGTAGAATTACAAGGAGCAAAACTTGAAAATAATATTAATATTATATCTAACCCAATAGTAGATATAATTGTTGTCGCAACGCCAAGTTTATACAGCTTGGAGGAAACTTTAGAAGCTTTAAAAATTGGAAAAACAGTTGCATTGGCTAGTAAAGAAATTATCGTTAGTGCTCAATCATTACTCGAGGAAATCGAAGATGTAAGACAAAAGATATTACCAGTTGATAGTGAACCAAGTGCAATTTGGCAATGTATTGAAAAAGAATCTACTATAGCTAATATAATTATAACTGCATCTGGTGGATCATTAAGGAATATCTCTACTGATAAATATGAAAACGTAACACCAGAACAGGTTTTAAATCATCCTGTATGGTCTATGGGTAATAAAATTACTATTGATTCAGCAACTTTTGCAAATAAAGCTTTCGAAGTTATTGAAGCTAAGTGGTTATTTGATATTGATTATGACAAAATATCCGTATTAGTACATCCACAAAGTATTATCCACTCTATAGTGGAATTTAATGATGGCTCCATGAAAGCACAATTAGCAAACCCCGACATGCGATTACCCATCCAGCATGCTCTACTCTACCCAGAAAGAAAATCCAATGATCTTGTATCACCATTGAATTTAGCTAAAATTGGCAATCTGGAATTTAACGAAACAGATGATCAAAAATACCCATGTTTTAAATTAATTCTTGATGCAGCAAAACTAGGCAAATCTTATCCCGCACTAATATGTGCAACAGATGAAGTGTTAGTAAATGCTTTTTTAAATCGTCAAATTAAATATACTGATATACCTCGATATCTTGAAAAAATCATTAATCAACATAAGCCGTCTATAATAACCAAAGACACAATTATAGAAATTACCAAAGAAACTAGGTACAAAACTTTAGAATTGATAAATAATAAATTATGAACATAGCTATCTTTATAATATCTTTAGCAATTATTGTACTTCTTCATGAACTTGGACATTTTATTGCTGGAAAATTCTTTAAAGTCAAAGTAGAAGAATTCGGTATTGGATTTCCACCAAGGATACTAAAATTAAAACACAAAGAAACTATCTATAGTATAAATTCTATTCCTCTAGGGGGATTTGTAAAATTTTCAGGTGAAGATAATCCAAATGATCCTCAAAGC